>WJJL01000020.1 GCA_014729725.1 Candidatus Moraniibacteriota bacterium
CGGTAAATCAAACCGCCAACAAACCACTACAAATTAGCCACCGCCACATCAGTCACCCCCAACCCCTCAAAAACCTCAATCCACTTTTTAACCACATTTTCAAAGGTGTTCCATCTTAAACCCAACTTTCCTGCAATCACAAAAAACTGCTTTATACAAAAATTTTCTAAAATCATTCAAGATCAACCAAAAGAGAAAACACAAGGGTCTTGCCTAGCAAAAATTAAAATTTTTTAATAATTTTTGCTAGGCAAGACCCTTTGATTTTTTTAACACCTCACTGTAATTTTTACTAGTATACTGAACACCTTGATCGCTATTGTGGATTTCAGGTTTAGCTTGATTTAAGGCCTCTGTTAGTGTCCAGTCCTTAAAACAGTAAATCGATTTTCAAATTTTAATAGAGATAAGGAAAAGCGCTTATTCTTGTAATTTATCAATTTCGCTTTTAAATTCTTGAAATTTTTCGCGGATATATTCCTTATAGTCTTTTACTTCATACTCTTTTACTTCTTCCCCTTCATTTTTCGAAAAAATCTTAAACTTTCCTTCCACTTCGCGAACAAAGAAGATTTTAAGCTTTGAATTCTTTATTTTCTCTTCGAGTTTTTTTGCTTTCTCATAGCCAGTCTCCGCTGTTAAGTATTGGTGGCTAAACCATCCCTGCATTAAATTATTCTCCTCATCTCTAATCAAAGCCTCAATCTCTTTGGAGACTTCGGAGCCCTTTTCGGCCTTTTTCATGGCTATTAAATGTTCCTTGACATTTTCCTTCGTGTGCTTGTCCTTGTGGGTTCCGTTAAATCTATCAGCTTGGCCTACGACTACCTCTTCCTTTTTCTCGGAAACAGTGGCATCGGTGACCCTGGTGTTTAGTTCTTCGCATATTTGAAGAAGCACATCAGCTTCAATTTTGGAAACATCAACCGCTAAAATAACTTCGTCTCCTCCGATTTTCATGATTTGATCCTCTTTTGAGATGCCGGCTTTTTCTAAAATCTGAGCCAGACGCTCCCTGAACCCTCTCATTCTTTTTGTGGTATCGTCTCCGTCTTTAATAATAATCTCATCGATCTTTTCTTTTATTGTTTCATCATCCCCATTCAAATCGACCTCTTGAAAATACCTTAAAAAGCCATTGACCAAATCAACGCCGACATTTAAAACATCAAGCGAAACATAGCGACATTGGTCAATTTCAAGAGCTCTGTAGTGGAATTCGGAATCAGAGGTCTTGTCCGGATCTTTGGGATTGTTTCGAAGCTCCATAATTGCCTCTTTGTTTTTTCCTATTTCTTTTGATATCTCAGTTTCATTCATTTTTTGACCGTCCTCTCGATAACCTCTTATAGCCTTAACCGCTTTTTGGATTCTTTCTACCTTGTCACGCAAGTGACCGCCTCCCGGAATCTCTTTGTCTCCCTTATACTCTTCATGCACATACGGCTTAATTACATCCAAGCTGTTCACAAGCTCTTTTAATCTTTGTAAATCTCTTTTAACATCCTCATAATCTCGGTTTACCTCAAGATTGTCTTTTCTTATTTTCTGCAATATGTTCGGATTTATTTCATATAATGATCCTTTTTCTTCAAAGATCGTAATACGGTTTCCATCTTTATCTATAAGAATATTATTTTTACCGTTTGATACATATTTATTAAGAATTTCCTTAGCTTCCTTAATTCTTTCTTTTGCGGTTTCGTAATCGAATTCGCCGTCGTGACCTTTATTTTCAAATTTTGACGCGTGAACGCTTTTACTCACAGCACGTTCAATCTCTGTATAATCTCCTTCTGAAAGGGTTTGGTTTGGCTTAACCATAGCAAGGCCAAAGGACAGTTGATACGGTTGCGACTTAAAAATTTTCTTTATTTTTTCATAAGCTTGAATTTTTTCATTCAAATCAGCAGTGTCGGCTCCCGGTTTATCCTTTAAAATAGTGAGTTTTTTTATTTTTTCCTCAATCAATTTTATCTCTTGGGCTCCGATTTTCTCGCTTGCGATATTATTAATCTCCCCGGCATATCCTTTAAGTTCTTTGGGGATTTTAAAGAACTTGTTTTTAAAAGGAAAATCAAGAATTTCGATTTGCTCAGCATTAAATCCTTTTTGAGTCGCAACCTCTCTAACGGCTTCTTTTATTGATTCTTGAACAATGTCATAGATGACCTTATCCGTATCCATGGGACCCAAAAATACATCGTTAAGTTTTTTTATGCTATGCGGACCGTTTCCGGGACTTGAAAAACAAACCACATAGTCTCCTGGTTTTAATCTATCGAGCATTCTCTGCCAACCTCTTCCTTCAAGAGCATTGGCTAATATGGTTCTTTCGGTTTCATTGAGATCCTCTCCTGTTTTCACTTTATTGTAAATTTTAGCCAGATCTATTTGTCTTTGTGTTCTTTCAACCTCTCCTTTAAATCGTTCTTTTTCGGCTTGCTCGTTTTCCATCGGCGAAATTTTCTCAGGCTTGCTTGCTTTCGATCCTTCTGGGACAGCTGATTTATCTCCTATACCATTTTCAAATTTATTATTGTACATCTCTTTTATTTAAATTGACCAATTCGCCCTTTCCTTTAAGCCATTTTCTAAACAACTCCAACTCTGCCTCACTTGCCTCTTCTGAGGGCATAACCCCCTTGGAATAATAACCCCGCCTTACTTCTTCTCTAAATTCCTTAAAAATATCCCCTTGCTTCATTTTTACACTTAAATATATTTAATCTCTAAAATCAATTTCATCATTACCAGAACCAAATCCCACCTCAATCCTTTCAATCCCCCTATTTGTCCCATCCAAAACGTCCACCCCAATAACTTCAATGCCCTCACCTCGAACTTCAACCAAAGTATAGATATCCAAAATTTCATCCCAATCAAATGTGCAAAGACGAAACCTTGATTCAACTCCCATCTCATCCAATTTCTTCTTCAAAATTCTATGTTTACCATTACAAGCAAAATTTTGTTCTTTCGTACTCAATGGAATCTTATACGGAATGTCTCTAACTTTTTCAAAAGCTTTAATTAATTGTTCTCTTTGTTCAAAATTCTCCTGTTTTCTTGTTTGATAATGCCCTTCTTTCTCAAATAAAGACATAATTGTTTACTAAATATTATAATTAAATCACATCCTTAAAATATCACATATAGTTACTCCTAGCCAATCTCTTCGCTCACCTGATTCCATTCCCACTGCGGTAAATAAAACCACCACCAAACCCCTACAAATTAACCCCCACCACATCAGTCACCCCCAACCCCTCAAACACCTCTATCCACTTTTGAACCACATTTTCAAAGATGTTCCATCTTAAACCCAACTTGCCTGAAAATTTTTAAAACCCGAAATGTTTTTTAAAAGTATCATGATCAAAGGAATCTTTTAAAAATATTTCATAAGCCAAAAGCAGATCGCCATAAATAAAATCTTTAAAAGGCTTTTGCGCCTTTTCCATTTCTTTAAGCATTTCCTGATGCTCAAGATAATTCATTTCAACGCCGCCGACCTTAACTTTTGGCAAAATTTCTTCTTCTTTTGAACCCTTATTTTTTTTTCGATTGAAATTTTTTTACCATCTCAAAAGGAGATTTTCCATCCAAACTTTTATGCGGAAAATAATTCCAACACTCTATAAAAACATTCATTATTTTTTCCAGTTCGTCCAGATTTTTAACTTTTTGAAAATATTTAAAAATTTTTTTCTGATACTTATTCATTTCATCGCCGGGTGAATCTTGAGACGAATTATAAATCCAATCCTTAACTTTTTGAACGCTTAACTTTTTTTCCAAAGAATAATCTTTTAACAGTTTCTTTAAATTATTCTCAACTTGTTTTCTACTTTTATCCATGATTTTAAAATTATCTTTTAACTTAAACCTCCCACAACAACTTCTCCCCAAAAGCGTTCTTTAAAGTCCACTTTTTCGTCGTATCGACCGCTTTTGCCAAATAAATAAACCGCTTATCCTTATTAAACTCGATCATCTTTTTCACCGTCTCCTTCTTCAAATCCTCGTCCAAACAAAGCAAAGCCTCTTTGCCGGTCTCGTCTTTCAGATGATAAACCTTGTTTTTATCGAATTCCTTAATTTGCTTAAACTCAAAATTTAAATCAAATCCGTCTTTAATCGCAATCTCATACAACAACCCTTCAAAATCGTCTTCAAACAACAAGGTTTGATCGAATCGCTTCATATACCGCTCAAAAGCCTTAATATTTTCCTCCTCGCTTTTTTCCGGATCCGGCGAAAATAAATTTTCCTTAAAGTGGCTTTTTTCAAGGCTAAAAACTTTAAAGCCGGTATCGACCCCCTCTGTCTCCTCTTTAGATTGTCGTTCGCGAACGACTGATCCAAGGGGAGAACCTGTTCTTTGCGTTTTTTCTTTAGCTGATTCTTCATTTTTAAACAAATCACCTTCTTGCTTATTTTTCTCCTTCTTTTCCTCCTCAATTTCCTTCTTAACCTTCTCCCCCGCCCGCTTAACTCTCTCGATGCAAATGTCCGAAATTTTCTTATAACCGGCTTTATACGCCTCGCTCTTTTCGTCGGTTTCCTCCGGGACTTGGACCAAAATAAACTTTCGATTTCCGCCGTCTTCTTTGTTTAGTTCCATGACGGCTTGGGC
>WJJL01000004.1 GCA_014729725.1 Candidatus Moraniibacteriota bacterium
CCTAGAAACCCCGAGCTTGGAAGGGATAAAAAAAGATTTGAAGATATTAAAAGATTTTAGAGAAAAAAGCTAAAAATGTTGCGGGGGGCGGATTTGAACCGCCAACCTCGAGGTTATGGGCCTCGCGAGCTGCCAATTGCTCCACCCCGCAACAATAAGGTATAATATTATTTAACTTAGGTCAAGGAAAATAATAAAAATCAGGAATAGTAGTTCTTATTTTTTTTGGTAATTTCATGCCAGATACTTAAAATTTACCGGAAAAGCAGAGCAGAGCGGATCGATTTGATTGGGTCTATTTATATTTTAAAATGCCGGTCTGGAGAGAAGATTAAATTCTATATCGCCCTTAATAGATAATAATTTTAATAATAATTATGAAAATTTTAATTACCGGTGGAGCCGGTTTTATTGGTGCTCATTTGATAAAAAAAATTCTAGACAGAGGGGATCAGCCTGTTGTTATTGATAATTTCAATAATTACTATGACATAAAATTAAAAAAAGATAGGCTGAAAAAGTTTCTCAAAGATTATTCTTTTAAAACCTATAAAATAGACATCAGGGAGAGAGAGAAGCTTGAAAAAATATTTAAAAAAGAAAAAATTCAAAAAGTGGTTCATTTAGCAGCTATGGCCGGAGTTAGGTATTCCGTTAAAAAACCGTTTTTGTATGAAGAGGTTAACATAAAAGGAACTATGAACATCTTTGATTTATCTGTTAAATATAAGGTTGATTCAGTTGTTTACGCTTCATCTTCTTCGGTTTATGGCGGTAATAAAAAGCTGCCTTTTAGCGAAGACGATCCGGTAAATAACCAGATTTCTTTTTATGGAGCCACTAAAAGAAGCACAGAAATTTTAGCTCAAGTTTATAATAAAATTCATAATCTAAAAACCGCTGGATTAAGATACTTTACGGTTTATGGGCCTTGGGGAAGGCCTGATCTGGCTTATTTTATTTTTACCGGAAATATTATTGAGCAAAAACCGATCAAGATTCATAATTTCGGTAAAATGGGGAGAAATTTTACTTATATTGATGATGCAATAGAGGCCACTCTTAAAGTTATGGATTATGACTTCGGCTGTCAGCTTTATAATATAGGAGGAGAAAAAGAGATTGATTTAATGGAATTCATTGAAGTTTTAGAAAAAATCCTGGATAAAAAAGCTCAAAAAAAATTCATTCCAATCAAACCTGGCGAAATAGTCAAAACCGCCGCTGATATAAAAAAAATAAAGAAACTGGGCTGGCGGCCTGAAACTAAATTTGAAAAAGGAATGGAGAATTTTGTGAAATGGTATAAAAAATATTATTAAATGGATAATATTAATTGTTTGGGATTTAATGCTAATCATTCATTATTAATAAAATATTTTCATGCAAGAAAAGACAAAAAATAAAAAACAAACCGCTTTATTAGTGGAAAATATATCCAAAACTTTTATTATTCCCCATGAAAAAAACGACACTTTAAGAAAATCGTTTGTAAATTTTTTTAAATCAAAAAAATACGAAAAATTTAAAGCTTTAAAAAAAGTAAATTTAAAGGTAAATAAAGGCGAGTTTTTTGGAATTATAGGCCAGAATGGCTCCGGAAAATCCACTTTACTTAAAATAATCGCCGGAATCATTGAACCGGACCAAGGCAAGGTTGTTGTTAATGGGGAAATCTCTCCTTTTTTAGAATTGGGGGTGGGCTTTAATCCGGAACTTTCGGGCAGGGATAATGTCTATTTAAACGCCACTATTTTGGGGCTAAACCCTAAACAAATAGAGCAAAAATATAAAAAAATTGTGGAATTCAGCGGCTTAGAAAGATTCATTGATCAAAAATTAAAAAGATATTCTTCAGGAATGAGAGTAAGACTGGCTTTTTCTGTGGCGATTCACGCTGATAAAGATATTTTGCTTATGGATGAAGTGTTAGCAGTAGGGGATGGAAATTTTCAAAAAAAATGTCTAGGTCAATTGGAAAGATTAAAAGAGCAAAATAAAACTATTATTTTTGTTTCTCACGCTCTGCCCGTGTTAAGACAGCACTGTAAAAGAGCTGCTTATCTTGACAACGGGATTTTAAAAAAAACAGGTCAGATAGAGGAAGTGATAAGGGCCTATGAAAGAGACAGTAAAATCCGTCAGGAAAAAGAATTTTTAAACAAAACCAAGGCTGTGAAGAAAAAAATAAAGACCGATAATAAAAAGAAATTTCGCATTGAAAATGTAAAATTTTTAAATGAAAAATCAAAAATTACCAATAAATTTAAAACTTTTGAAAGAATGACTTTAAGAATTTATTATGATTTTGATAAAAAACTAACCAATGTTGTTTTGGGAATTGTTATCAATAAAGATAATAAATTGGTCTATGCCACCAATAACTTAAGAAGGGGAGTTCATATAGAAGAACTAAAGGGAAAGGGTTATATTGATTTTGTTTTTGATTCGATAAAACTTTTAGAAGGCAATTATGATGTTTCCGTGACTTTGTCTTGTGGGGATAGGAAAAAAATATTGGATCAAAAAATTCAATTGTTTCCTTTTATGATTGATAACGATCGATTAATTGATGTGGGGGTTTGTAATTTGGAACCAAAGATTTCTTTTAAAAAATAAATTAACAATTAGCAAGGATTCTTATTTTTTTAAAAAACAAGGGCCTTCAAATAATTAATATTATCCATAAATTATAACTAAAATGAAATTAGAAATTCAATATTTAAAAAAAATTATCAAAAAAGCAGGAGATGAAGTTTTAAAATATTATAAATTGGACAGGCAAAAACAAAATTTGGTTAAAAAAAAGGATGGATCCCCTGTAACAAAAGCGGATTTGGCGAGCAATAAAATTATTTTAGATGGACTGAAAAAATTTAAGTTGCCGATTTTAAGCGAAGAATCTAAGGATATTTTAAAATCAAATATAAACAGTAGGGATTTTTGGGTGATTGATCCCCTGGATGGAACCAAGGATTTCATTAAACAAAACGGGGAGTTTTCTATTATGGTGGCTTTAGTTTTAGATAATCAGCCTTTTTTTGGTATGATCCAAGAACCGGCTCTGAATAATTTATATTATGCCTCTAAAAATCAAGGAGCTTTTAAAGAAAAAGGAAATAAAATTAGCTCAATTAAGGTCAGCTCCACTGATACAATCAATAAATTGAAATTAATTGTCAGCCGCAATCATTTAACTCAAAAAGAAATCGATTTGGCTAAAAAATTAAAGCTTTCTTATGTTCAAAGAGGTTCAGCTGGCAGTAAAATCGCAAGAATCGCACACGGAAAAGCTGATATATATTTAAATTCCAGTGATAAAATGTTTATTTGGGATACTTGTGCCGGGTTTGTTATTTTAGAAGAAGCCGGAGGTAAGGCGACCGATATCTACGGAAAAAAATTGCGGTATAATTTAAAAAATGTTAAACACAAGAATGGTTTTTTAGCCACCAATAAAATTTTTCATGATTTAATTGTGGAAAGAATTTAAAAGATAGCATTCTAATTTTTAATCAAGTAATTTAATGAAAAATCAACAAGGATTCGTGCTTTGGCTGACCGGTCTATCCGGAGCCGGAAAAACAACTACCGGTAAAGCTATTTATGAAAAATTAAAACAAAAAGGCTATAAAATTGAACTTTTGGACGGAGATAAGATAAGGGAAAATTTAACTCAAGACCTGGGTTTTTCTAAAAAAGACAGGAATGAAAATATAAAAAGGGTTTCTTTTGTCGCCGGGCTTTTGAGTAATCATCAAATTGGTGTGATCGCTTGCTTTATTTCTCCCTACAAAAAACAAAGGCAAATGGCTAGAAATTTTTGCAAAAATTTTGTGGAAATTCATATTAACACCCCTCTAAACATATGTGAAAAAAGAGACATAAAAGGACTTTATGAAAAAGCCAGAAAAGGGGAAATCCAAAAATTCACCGGAATAGACGACCCGTATGAAGAGCCGAAAAAACCGGATTTAGTTTTAGATGGATCTAAAAAAGAAAAAATTAAGCAAAATTCTAAAATTGTTATTGATTTTTTAAAAGAAAAAAAATATATTTAAAGAGGGGGCTTGGTTAATTATTTTTAAAATTAACGGCACAGGAGGAATTAGACGCTAATAAAACTTAAAGATAATTTTACAATCCTTTTATTGATGCGGGGAATATACATACTTTTTTTAAAAAGCTAGAATTAGTTATATCTAAATAATAAAAATTAAATTAATCCGTAAAATTTATATTTATGAACAATAAAACCGCTTTATTTATAGGCCGATGGCAGCCTCCTCATGAAGGGCACAAGAAATTGATTTGTTCGGTTTTAGCCGAAGGAAAGAGAGTTATAATCGCAGTCAGGGATACAAAGATCAGCGCAAACAATCCCTTCACCTATGTTCAGAGAAAAAAAATGCTTCAAGAAATGTTTGATGAATTTTTTGATCATATCAAAATCATTAAAATTCCCGATATTTCTGAAGTCTGTTACGGAAGAAATGTAGGCTACACGGTAAGAGAAATAAGATTGGACGAAAATACAGAAAAAATTTCGGCAACCAACATAAGAAAACAATTTAAATTAAAAAATCCCCAATGAAATGGCAATATTTTGAACCAAAATTTGAATTTTTAAAAGAGCTTAAGATATTGGATTCCGCCTGGAACGGCCATTTTAATTTTGCTTATGATTTAACGGCTAATTTAAAGCCTGATTTGATTGTGGAATTGGGAACTCACTACGGTCATTCTTTTTTTTCTTTTTGCCAGGCTGTAAAGGATAAGAAATTAAAAACAAAGCTTTCCGCTATAGATACCTGGCAGGGAGATAAACATAGCGGCATTTATGGGACCGAGGTTTTGGAAAAAGTCAAGCAAATAAAAGAAAAATATTATAAAAAGCAAAACATTAAATTACTTCAAAAAACTTTTGATAAAGCCAAAAAGGATTTTTCTGATGAATCCATAGATATTTTACATATTGACGGGTTGCACACTTACGAAGCGGTAAAACATGATTTTTATAACTGGAAAAGAAAGCTTAAAAAAAATTCTGTAGTGTTGTTTCACGATATTTCGGTTAAAAAAGATGATTTTGGGGTTTATAAATTATGGAGTGAACTAAAAAAAGAATTTAATAATTATCTAGAATTTCATCATTCCAACGGATTGGGGGTTATTTTTTTTGATAAAAATCATTATCAAAAAAATATTAAAAACATTAAAGAGATTTTACCCCATTACTACCAGACAAAAGCTCAACTGCTTTACAGTCAAACTGAATTAAAAAAGATTTACACAAATAATAAAATTCAATTAAACACCATAAACCACCTGAACCAAACAATTCATAAAGTTAATTTTCAGTTAAATAAACTTGATTGTTTTAATAAAAATCAAGGAGAAAAATATGAAAAAAAACTTAAAGAAAGAAACAAAGTCATAAAAGATCAACATAGAGAAATAGTGGAATTAATTAATAGAATAAACAATTTGGAAGCTTCCATATTCTTTAAATTCAAAAAAATCTATTCCGGTATTAAATTTTTACTTTTCCATCCTGACAAATTTTTTCAAAAATATATTAACAATCCCCAAAATTACAAAAAAAGCAATGATCCAATTTATAAAAAATGGATCGGACAAAACGAAAATTGGAAAATTAAACAGATTAAAAAACAGATTAAAAAGTTAAAAACAAAACCTAAATTTTCTATAATTATACCCATATATAATGTTGAAAATAGATTTCTTTTTTATTGTCTAAGATCAGTATTTAACCAATACTATAAAAATTGGCAATTATGCATTTATGACGACGGATCAAAAAATAAAGCTAAATATTTTTTAAAAATTTTAGCTTTGTTAAGTTTTGGAAAGATTAAAGTAAAACTTGGAAAAACCAATCAAGGAATCGCAAAAGCGTCTAATCAGGCTATAAAAATGGCTACAGGGGATTTCATAGTATTATTGGATAATGATGATATGCTTTCGCCAAACGCTTTGTATGAAGTGGCAAAAACCATAAACAAAAATCCCAAGGCCAAGTTTATTTATAGCGATGAAGATAAAGTAGATGAAAATAATTTCAGATACAATCCTTATTTTAAACCTGATTGGTCAATAGATTTATTTTTATCCTCTATGTACACTTGTCATTTGGCGATTTTTAGCAAAAAAATTATTGATCAAATAAAGGGTTTCAGAGAAGGTTTTGAGGGGTCCCAGGACTATGATTTAGTGTTAAGATTTATCGATAAAATTAACCAAAAAAATATTTTACATATCCCTAAAATTTTATATCACTGGAGGGCCGTAGAAAAATCATCCACTGCTCATAGCATTGAAAGTAAAAGCTATGCTATAGCATCGGCTAAAAAAGCTTTGCAAGAATACGCCAAGAGAAATAAAATCAAAGCCAAAGTATTGGATGGACCGGCTCCCAGCTTTTACAGATTTAAAAGAAAAATTTTAGAAAAAAAATTGGTTTCTATCATAATTCCGTTTAAAGATGAAGTTGAAATATTAAAAAGCTGTATTAATTCAATTAAGAAAAAAACCGATTATCCTAATTACGAAATAATTTTGATTAACAACAATAGTCAAGAAAAACAAACTTTTGATTATCTCAAGAAAATAAAAGATAAATCCAAAATAAAAATCATTAATTATAATAAAAAATTTAATTATTCCAAAATCAATAATTTTGCTTCCCAAAAAGCCAAAGGGGAATATTTATTGTTTTTAAATAATGATATGGAAGTTATCAATAAAAAATGGCTTACCAATATGGTTGAACACATTCAAAGAAAGCAAGTGGGGGCAGTGGGGGCCAAGCTTTTGTATCCCAATAACACCATTCAGCATGCAGGAGTTATAATCGGGATCGGCGGAGTGGCTGGTCATGCTCATAAAACTTTAAAGAAAGATCAATATGGTTACTTTTGTAGAGCCTGTTTAATTCAAAATTTTTCCGCCTGTACCGCCGCCTGTTTGATGGTTAAAAAAGATGTTTTTGAACAAGTAAAAGGCTTTGAAGAAAAACTCAGAGTTGCTTTTAACGATGTTGATTTGTGTTTAAAAATTAGAAAAAAGGGTTATTTGATTGTTTATACTCCTTATGCCAAACTTTATCATTACGAATCTTTAAGCAGAGGAAATGATGCCATGAGTAAAGACAAAAAAAGAAGAAAAGAGATGCAGAAAGAGATAGAATTTATGCAGAAAAAATGGAAAAAAACCCTTAAAAAAGACCCTTATTACAATCCAAATCTATCAAATAAATACGAGAATTTTAGAATTAAATTGAAACACGAATAGAGCAATTATTTAAAATTATGCAAAAAATTTTTATAATCAGCGAATATAGTGGTAATGGAACTTATTATTATAGAGCCAGAAACCCTCAAAAGTATAGTAAAAGGTATTCAATCGATTCCAATGTAAATTTTAAAAAAAATATTTTTTTTAGCCAGACTCGTAATTTTAAAAAAATTCTAGATTCAGATATTGTGATTTTTTTAAGACCTTTAAAAAAAGAAAATCTTAAATTGGCGAAATTATTAAAAAAAATGGGGTTTTTAATTTTTGTTGACAATGATGATCTTTTTTCTCAGATAGACAAAAACAGTTCTTCATTTGAAATTCGCAGGCTCCGGCAGGATAAAAACAATATCAAATTAATGAAAATGGCTCATGGAGTTCTTTGCACCAATGACTGTCTTAAAAAGCAATTTAAAAAATACAATAAAAATATTCAAGTTTTTGATAACTATATAGATTTTAAGGAATTTTCTCAAAATATTGAATATAAAAAAAATATTAAAAACAACAAAAATATACTGATTTGTGGATCAGCCATTAATAAGGAGAATCTCCATCCTTTTAATTTGTTTTTAAAAAAACTACTTGCCCGGAATAAAAAAATAAAGCTTTATATTTTTGGAACAGAAAAGGGCTACATGGGGACACTAAAACAAACTTTTAATAATAACAGGGTTCGGTTTATTAAAAAAAAGCCTTTTGTCCAATATCCAAAAACGCTGGCAAAAACCAACTGTAACATCTGTTTAATTCCCAGAAAAGAAAATATATTCAATAAGTGCAAGAGCGCTTGTAAGTTTTTGGAAATGTCGGCTTTAAAAATTGCCGTGATTGCAAAAGGTTTTAAGGATAATAAAAGCCCCTACCAAAAAGTTATTAAACAGGGTAAAACCGGTTTTATAGCCCAAAACTATAAACAATGGGATCAAAAAATAAAGATACTATTAAACGATAAGCAAAAAAGGGATCAAATCAGCCAAAACGCTTATGAATTTGTAAAAAATAATTTTGATATTGTTCAAAACATAGCTTACTGGGACAAGACGGTTACAAGCTTAGTAAGAAATTCCAATATTTCTTACAAAAAGATTCAAAAATCAAGAAAGCCTTTTAGTAAAAAAACTATACATTCCCTAAAAAAACAATTAGGATTAGTTAAAGAAAAAAAATTTAAAATTACAATAAAAAAGATTTTTTCCTTAATAAACCCCCAATAATGAGTTTTAAAAAAATCAAAAACTGTATAATCACCCCCACTTTTAACAATGAAGACTATACAATTGCCTGTTTTTCCAGTGTTAAAAAAAATACTAAAGATTATTTAATTATCTGGATAGATAACGGTTCAACCCCTAAAAGCCAGGCTAGGGTCAAAAATTTTTTAGATAAAAATAAAATTCCCTATAAATTAATATCCAATCAAGAAAATACCGGCTTTATCCATGCAACAAATCAGGGCATAAAAGAAGCTTTGAAAATAAAGCCCAAATATATCATTTTTTTGAATAACGATACTGAAGTTTACGACAACTGGCTCAATACCATGAGCGGTATCCTTAAAAAAGACAAGCAACTGGGTTTGATAGGACCTGTTACCTCTCCCTGTAATAGCTGGCAGTCAATTGAGTATTTGAAAAAATATAAGGAATTTGAAAATCTACCAAAATATAAGCATAATCCCAAGCAATACTCCCGGCTAATCCAACAACAATATCAAGGAGAAGTGTTAGAAGTAGGAACCAGACTTGCCTTTTTTTGCACTGTTTTAAAATATAAACTGGTAAAACAACTTGGAGGGCTGTCCACCCAATATCAGATGGGTTTTGGGGAAGATGATGATTATTGTTTAAGAGCTAAAATCAAGGGCTGGAAAATTGCTTTAAGTAAGGAAATTTTTGTTTTTCACAATCATAGAACCACTTTTAAATCCTTATTTAATCAAAAAACTATCGATAAAATGCTGGAAAAAAACCGACAAATGTTTGAGCAAAAACAAACTCAATATTTAATGCAATTACAAGGCAGGGAAAATATTTTATCTGTTGAGAAAAAAAACCTTTTTTCCAGATTAATGTTTGATAAAATAGCTGATTCAAATCGCTCCTTTATAAATATTGGAAAAATTGATTTTTTTAAAAAAAATAAAATTCAAAATTTTAAAAAAGAAAATTTTTTTTATTATTTAAATTGGGAAAATTTCCTTAACTCTAAAAAAACAGTAGCAATACCTGAAAAATCAACAATCAGACTCAATTTGCAAACTGATTTTATTGGTAAAATTTTGACAGATTTTAATAAAAATATAGAGGTTTTTAATAATTTTGATCAAATATTTTTATCTTTAAAAAATAAAAAAAGAACTGAATTGGAAAGCTTGAATAAACTTTTTAAATTTTTTATAAATAATGATTGTGATATTTTTTTTATTGACAATAAAAAGAACAGGATTTTTAGAATCACCAACAATCCCAAAAACTGGTGTGAAATTATTAAAAATTTTGCGAAACTAAACTTTTTTATCGCCAATAAAAAAATACCCAATGTCTGCTTTATATCACATACCAGCGTTTATAGGGGTGGAGCGGAAAAGTCACTAATTGATTTGACGAAAAATCTTATAAAACAAGATTTGATTTGTCATATAATAATTCCCCAAACCGGGGAGCTGGAAAAAGAAATAAGGCATCATCCGATTTCTTACCAAATTATTCCCTTTAAAAAATGGGTTTATTTTGAAAAATTTAAAAAATACTTAAATCAAACCAAAATTTATAATAACATTATTCAAAGTAGTGAAAAAATAAAAACCAGTCTTTGTCTGGGAGATTTTGATGTAGTTTATACCAATACTTCCACTGTAAATGCCGGATCCTTAGCTGCAAAAAAAACAGGAATACCTCATCTTTGGCATATTAGAGAGTTTGGCGATTTAGATCATAATTTGAAATTTTTAAAAGCATTCGCAGATCGTTTTGAATTTATTTACAATAACTCCCAAACAGTAATTTTTAATTCCAAAAGTTTAAAAAAATATTATCTAAAAAAAAATAACAAGCTTGAATCCAAATCTCTGGTTTGTTATAACGCAATAGAAATGAAAGATTCTATTAAAATTAAAAAACCATTTTCCCAAAAAAAGATTAATATCTTAATACCTGGCAGCATTCAAGAAGGGAAAGGCCAGCTTGAGGGTTTGAAAGCTTTGAATTTATTAATAAACAAAATTAAAAATAAAAATATTTCCATTAAAATTGCCGGCGGAATCGGGAGTCAGCTATACTATGAAAAAATCTTAAACTATCTGAATCAAAACAAGCTTAAAAATTATGTTGAAATATTGGGTTATTGCAAAAATTATCAGCAAGAAATTTTAAACCAAGCAGATATTGTTTTAATTTGCTCCAAAAATGAAGCTTTTGGAAGAGTGATTGCGGAAGCCTTGCTGTTTGAAAAACCCGTAATAGCTTTTAAAGGGGGAGCCGCAGAGGAAATTATAACAAATAACTCCACTGGGATTCTTTGCAAAAGAAATGATTTTAAACAAATGAGTGAAAAAATTAATTTTTTGATCAAAAATCCAAAACTCGGTGTTAAAATGGGCGAAAAGGGAGCAGAATTTGTGAGAAAAAAATTTAATCAAAAAAATTACAGTCAAAAAATTGCAAAATTAATTAAACAAATTTTTAAAAAATCAACCAAGAAAAATAAGGATAATTTTATTCAAAATTATATTTTAGATCAAAGAAACGAATTTTTAGCTTATCGGAAAAAATATTTAGAATATTACTTAGAATCCATTCAAATCAATGAGCTTAGAAGTCAAATTATTCATATGCAGTCTTCTTATTTTTGGAAAATGAAATTATTATATTCCAAGTTGAGAAAAAAAATATCAAAATTTTTATGAAAATTCTCCAAGTAGTTCACCAATTCCTCCCGAATTATTCCACTGGAACCGAAAATTACACTTATGATTTGGCAAAATCTTTTGTTAAAAACCATAAAGATAAAGTTTATATTTTCACTACTGAACCTGATTCTAAAATCAAACAAATAAAATATTACAAAAAAGACAAAATTCAAATTATAAAAGTTTACAAGAAAAAAAAGGCTTTTACTTTAAAACAGGCCTATATTGATTATAGGATGGAGGAAATTTTTAAAGAGCTTGTTGAGCGAATAAAGCCGGATATTGTTTTATTTCAACATTTTTTAAATCATTCCCTTGGCTATTATAAAATTCTAGAAACGAAAAAAATTCCCTATATATTTTTCGTTCATGATTACTGGTTTATGTGTCCCAATATTAGAGCAATGAAAAATAATTACCAAAATTGTGAAATTTTAAATCTTTCAAGATGTAGAGGGTGTGCCGGCAGTTATTTAAATAAAAGAATTCCTTTTGCAGCCAAAGTTATTCAATATCTTTTCTGGAATAAAAATCAGCTAAAAAAAAGAATTCGAGAAATTGAAAAAATGTTGCAAAAAGCTAAAAAAATTATAGTTTTTTCCAATTTTAGCAAAAAAATGCTCACCAGAAATTTAAAGGTAAATCCTAAAAAAATAAAAATCGTAGCTCACGGAATTAAAGACTTTCAAGAATGATTTTTCTGATTTCACTGCTGTGTTTTTTAAATTTTTTAGGAGATTTTATATTTCGGGAAATATTTTTAATTAATTCAGGTTTTTTTAAAAAAATCTCTATTTTTTTCATTAAGTCCTGCTTTTTCTGGCTGTTAAAGACCAATCCATCCAATTTGTCGGTAATTCTTTCTTTTAAAGCTCCTTTATCAGATACAATAACAGGGGTTTTGAATAATTTAGCTTCATCCAAAACCAAACCGTAAAGCTCATTCCAAAGGGAGGGAATAATCAAAACATCAATTTGATTAAAAATTTTTCCCAGATCTTTTCTTTTGTAATCCCCGAATTCTTTAATAATTTGTCTTTCTTTTAGCCTGTTTATTCTTCTTTTATTCCAAAAAGAAGGTCTTTCAATTTTTCCAAAAATTTTCAACTCCACAGGAACCTTGCCCAGATATTGGTTGGCTATTTGTTCAAAAACTTTTAGCAAAACAAAAAAGCCCTTGGCTTTGCTGGCATAACCTAAAAACCCAAATCGAACCTTATTTTTTAAAAAAAGATCCATATAATAAAGCGTAAGGATTTCTTTGTTTAATAAAACAAAATTTCCATCTGTTAAGGGTAAATAGGGAAGAGCTTTTTTGATTATATTTTTTTCTTTAATAGGATACTTTTTTTTTATTTGATTTATTTTTTTTCTTTTTTTTAAGATCTGAGTTATTTTTTTTAATAATTCAAAATAAGCTTTTAAATAATTCAAGGCATATAAAAATCTGAATTTAATTAAATGAACCCCAAATTTCAAAAAATCTTCAATCAGATAATTTTTTAAAAATTTTTTTAGATAAAATTTATTAAAATTTTTACTTACAAAATAAATTCTATTGATAATGGCAAGCTTAATTTTTTTTAAATTCCCTTTTCTTCCCGTAGAGCTGCCGCTAAATTTATGATAAACCAAAGCCTCGGGACAAGTTAAGATTTTATAATCTAAAAGTTGAGCTCTATAACACCAATCCAAATCTTCATAATAAAAATAATAATTATCATCCAAGACCCCGATTTTTTCAAAAAGATCCTTTTTAACTAAAACCGCTCCAAAAGAAGAAGCCATGATCTGTTTAGTGTCATCAATCTGGCCAAAATCGATCAAACCCAAGAAATTATCATATCCGAACCTTTTTTCTTTTAGGCTGACTCCCAAGGAATTGATAATTTTAGGTGAATAATACATTCTCATTTTTAAAGCTATGGCGGCCCAGTTTTTAGCCTTTTGGGTTTTAAAAATTAAATTATTAAGGCAGTTTTTTTCAAGTTTAAGGTCGTTGTTTAAAAAAAGCACAAAATTATTTTTGGCCTTTTTTATTCCCAAATTATTAGCATAAGAAAAGCTTTTGGGATTTTTTAAACTTATTAATTTTATACTTAATTTTTTATATCTTTTTATAATTTTTAGGGAATTATCAGTAGAGCAATTATCAATAACTATGACCTCAAAATTCCTATAAGTTTGCTCCAAAACAGAGTCCAAAAGCGCTTTTAAGTGTTTTTTCCCATTATAGTTTAATATAACAAGGGAAAGCGGAATTTGAGCTTTCACCCTTCTTCTTTTAATTAATGGAGTATTAATTAAAATATTTTTTCTATCTTTAATCAGATTCAGATATTTAAAAACTTCAACCGTGGTTTTTTCAAGAGGGGAGAGTCTGTTTTTTTGTAACCTGGATTTCTTTAGTTTTTTTATAATAGAATAAATCTCATTATCTAAAATAAACCCCCTTTCGCTCTGGTTTTTTCTATGAAGCAATATCTTACCTTTATTTTTTTTTATTAAATAGTTTGGATTAATTTCCACTTTAAAGAATTTTAAAAAATATGTTTTTATATTATATATTATAATCTTGATTACTTCTTTTAAAAGGGGAGGAGGGTGTTTAAGTTTTAAAGACAATTAGCAATTAAGGGTAATTATACCAAGCTATTCCTTCATAAGTCCAGATATCGCTCATTTGATTTATGACTTTATTTTTTTCATTTTCCGAGGCAGTGTAAAAATGGACTCGCTTTACAGGACTCCAGAATCGGTAAACCGGGGTGGTGTTGGTAGAATTATTGTTATAAGCATAATAAGCTATTCCTTCATAAGTCCAGATATCGCTCATTTGATTTATGACTTTATTTTTTTCATTTTCCGAGGCAGTGTAAAAATGGACTCGCTTTACAGGACTCCAGAATCGGTAAACCGGGGTAGTACCAGATGATTGATTGGTGCTTGTGTGCATAGCCGGGCCCTCGTATGTCCAAATATCGCTCAATTGATTAACCACTTTGTTCATTTCATTTTCCGAGGCAGTGTAAAAATGGACTCGCTTTACAGGACTCCAGAATCGGTAAATTATTTTAATTTTACCATCTTTTTCTTGTAAGGGTTTAAAAAGGTTTAATCTATTAAAAGTTACAATTTTTTTATAAAGCGAACCCAGAGTATCCCCATAACTCATTAAATAAGCTTTGGCATCCCTAACGGAAATTCCGGGATATTTGGAATAAATCAATCCAGCGGCGCCGCTGACTTGAGGAGCCGAATAGGATGTCCCTTGACCAAAACCATAAGTATCAGTACTTGTAGCGGTATTGGTATAAGTTCCCATTATGCTATCCCCGGGAGCAGCCAACTCAACATTGGGATGACCATAATTGGAAAATGAAGATAAGGTTCCATCCCCATTTACGGAGGCGACACAAATAATATTTTCCAGATCATAATTACAGGGATAAAAAGGATTTATTGAGTTATCATTACTATTGTTGCCGGCCGCGGCAATAAACAATCCATTAAAATTTGCAATAGAATCCTTTTCCGCTTGGCTGGGTTCATAACCTCCATAACTAGCATTTATAACTTTTGCCCCGTTATTTTGAGCAAAATAAGTGGCGTTAATAATAGCTAAGGTGGATAGATAATTATCACCCACTCTTAAAGTCATTATTTTTAAATGATTATGGTAGCTTATTCCGCTCATACCCAAATTATTGTTGGTTCGAGCTCCCACAACCCCGGCTATCATAGTTCCATGCTGTTGGGCCGGATTGTAAGGATCATTATCATTATCATAATAATCCCAGCCGCTATTTGGACAATTGGAAGGGTTGTTATTATGATCAACACATCCGGTGCCATTCCACATATTAGCCGCTAAATCAACATGATTGTAATTGGTTCCGCTATCGATAAGAGCCACCACAACATCACCGGAACCGGCAGACTCAAGATTCCAGGCTGAAACCGCATCAAGGTCATGTCCGTTTGGATTGGATAAATTAAGTTGATTATTAAATTCGGGATCATTGGGAACAGCGGCGATTTTTCGTAAATAATTCGGTTCCGCATACTCCACGGATTCGTCTTTTTGATATTGTCTGATTAATTCTTTGGTGGAAACTTTATTATTTTCAATTAAAACCAGATTATGTCTTTTTACCACTTCTTTAAATTTATCTTTTTTGTTTTTTAGAGTTTTTATTGTTTTTCTTATTTGCCCGTCCTTTATTTTTTGCAAAGACTTTTGCTCCAGGTTAAGAATTTCTTTTTCTTCAATTTCTTCTAAATTTATTTTATTCTTTTTGTATTTTATTATTACTTGACCGTCAATATAAGAGTTTTGATCGATTTTTTCAATTTTATTTAGCGTAAAATCTTTGTTTGTGTTTGCCAAAATCCTATTTAATCCCGGATTTAATAAAAACAAAACCAAAAATAAGGGACAAAAAAACCCGAATTTCAAAATTGATAAAATCTTCATTTTTTAAAAAATTATTTTTTTTATTTTTTGTTGATTCTAATTGTATTATATTAAGATTATCCACTTTACAATCAGTGCCAGTTGTTTTTCCTGTATCTTTTTAATCCTTATTTTAAATAATTTATTTTTTAATTCAGGCTTTTCCCCCCTGACCTTCTTTGGATTCATTTTGATTTTCTGTGCTTTGTTTTTTCTCCTCTTGGTCTTTTTTTTCTTTATCTTCTTGCTCTTGCCCTTCTTCTCCTTCTCCCGTTTCTTCTTCTTTCTTGACTCCTTCAACCTGCGCCACATCTTGATCTACTGCCTCATCTAAAGCTTCCAATTCCTTTTCGGTTCTAGGTTCGCTAACCGAAATTATAACTTCATCCAGATTATCTAAAATCTCTACTTCTTGAGGGATTTTAATATCTTTTAAATATATTATATCGTCAAATTCTTTTAATCCTTCTAAATTAACTGTAATTTTTTCCGGAAGATCTTTAGGAAGGCATTTTACGCGAATTTCATAAACATTTTTAACTAAAATTGCACCCAAATTTTTAACAGCAGGGGATTGGCCAATATATTCCACCGGAACATCGGTTTCAATGCTTTTTTTCATATCCACCTCATAAAGATCCACATGGATTAATTTATTGCTGACTTTATCGAATTGAAGATCTTGAATTATAACATTTTTAGAATCTCCCTGTTTTTCCAATTCGAGTTTATTGATCGAAGCTTCCCGAGAATTTTCCACGATTGTTTTGGCTTGAATTTTCTCAAAAACAAGCATTGTATTTTTGGTTTTAGGGCCGTATAAAATACCGGGGATTTGACCTTTTTCCCTAATGTTTTTTATCCGGTCTTTTTTTTGATCTCTTTTTCTTGCTTTTAAAACATTGGTTTTACTGCTCATTGAAATATATTGAAATATTAAATTAATAGTTATTATTTAATTTGTGGATAGAGTTAGTTGTTTAAATATTGCCTTTAAAACAATCAACAACACCCAATAAATACTTTATTTTCAGATTTATTCCTCAATAGTCGGCTCCTTATATTGATTTATATAAATTATAAATTCTGGTTAAAATTTATTCTACCTTCTTTTTCCAAAGTCTCATGCATATCAATAACATCATCATAAGTCACCATTTCTTTTTTATAAAATAAATTTAAATCATTTTTATCAACATCTGTCAACATTCCTAAAGCCGTAATTTTTGGTCCTGCCAAGCTAATACTTGATATTACCGAACTTAGACAATTTGGGCAAGTGATATGAACAATAATGTTTCCTTCTTGGTTGTTTAAAACATTTACCTTAGCCTTTGAATATTTTTTATTGCAATTGGGACAAAATTCAGGGACATGTAATGGGCCTTTGCTAAGTTGGTTGCTGTTTTTCATAATTTTTTATTCAAATTAATTATTTCCAGGCAATTAAAATATAACACAAAAATTATTATTATTCTAGACTTTGCTTAGAAATATTATGCCTGATTTGTTTTAAGGAATCAATCTCAATTAATTAGTATAATTAGTATTTTCTTACTTAATAAAACAGTTCATTTAATGATGAAATTTTTTGTGAACTTCTTTTAATTTTTTGTTGGTCACATGAGTATAAACTTGAGTAGTGGTGATGCTGGCATGACCCAACATTTCCTGAACGCTTCTAATATCGGCTCCGCGATTAAGTAGGGTGGTGGCAAATGAATGGCGCAGCGTATGGGCGCAGACGGGTTTGGTAATACCGGCCAATTTTGCTTGTTTGGAGATCATTGAACTAATATAATTGCGACTAAGTCTTTTTTGTTCATCATCTAGAATATTTTCATTGCCTTTTTTAAAGTTTATAAAGAGAGGGGAGTAGTTGTCTTTTCTTTTACTAAGGTATTTTTTCAATTGCTCCACTGCCCTATTGGTTAAAAAAACAGTCCTGACTTTATTACCCTTACCTCTAACTGAGAATTCTCTGGTTTCTAAATTAACATTTTCTACATTTAGGGAACAAAGTTCGCTTACTCTAAGTCCGGTTGAATACAAAACTTCAATAATGGATCTATTTCTAAACCCGCTTAAAGTTTCAGGAAAGGATTCAATGATTTTTTCAATCTCGTCTGTTTCCAGAAAAGTAACTTGCCGGTCTTTTTTCTTAGCTAAATCAATTTTTAAGGGATCAAGGGATTTGATGTTGTTTTTAGCTAAATATTTTAAAAAGGAACGAATTACGATTAAATAATAATTTTGAGTGTCAGGATCAAGTTGTTTTTGACTTAAAAGGTATCTGTAGTCATTTATTAGATTTAAATCGATTCTAGAGCATTCCAGGGTTTTATTTTTTTTTAAGAATTCCAAGAAGTCATACAGGCAATGTTCATACTGTTTATGAGTCTTTTTGGAATATTGTTTAGCCACGATCAACCATTGAAGAAATTTTTTAATAGCAAGGCTAACTTTCATAAAGAAATTATCTATTAATTATCGAGGAATAATTACTTAAATGTTAATAATATTTTAATAAAATAATAAAAAACCAACAAGCTTTAAAAACAAGAGCTAAATATATGAATTGTCGCTTAATAAATTTTATTTTTTAAGATATAAAAATATCAAAAAATGCTTATAATAAGCTAAAATATAAAATGATAAGCTCAGATTATCCCAACCTTAGTTAACATAACTTACATTATGTTAACTAAGGTTGGGATCTATTAATTTCCCAAGCCCCCCCTCTACTCTTTTGATTGATAAGTTTCTCTGTTTTTTTATTAAACCCATTATATTGTTAAGGTCGTTTATTTAAATTTTTTTTATTTTTCATTAAAATAATCTTTAGAAAACTAGAAATCTTTAAAAATTTTCTTTTCTTCTTTGAATTTTTCTTTTCCAAAATGCTCAAAATATTTATCCACCATCATTTCATAGCTTTTATCCGGATTTTTTAAAATCATATCGCCCTTTAATTTCCATCTTTCAGGCTTTTCATTTAAGTGATAATCAAACCCGAATGGCAATCCATGACTGCCGTTGCAATCAAGGGCGATTTCTTCTGCTGGAATTATCGATTGAGGAAAATAGCCAAGCTTTCCTTTGTTGACTTTCCAAACCAAAGATAATATTTTAGGTTCCGCTTTTTTATTAACTATCAAATCCTTTATGGCTTCCATATCTTTATTCAGATACAAGCTTAAATTTAAATCTTGATTTTTGGTGGCTTTTTGAAATTCTTGATATAAAAAACGCATCTCTTGAGCGCTTAAAGTCATTCTTTGTTTTTGATAATTGGTTTGAGAAGTGGTTGTAATTTGAATTTTTTTAATTTCAGGATGATTTTTTTTAAATTTAACCAATCCTTTAACTATGTCTTTATAGTTTAGCGCCGAAGCGGTAGCGGTTATGGAAATTTGACTACTAACTTGAGGCAGCTCCCGGATTCCCCTGTTGGCTATTTCCCAAGATCCCCTGCCTCTTTGTAACTGATGAGTTTTTTTATCCCCATCCAAAGAAATATCAATCCCGCCATCAAAAAAAAGCCCGACTTCCTTGATTTGCTCAATTAATCGAGCGGCACTTCCATTATCAATTAAATGTATTTTCATTCCTTTTTTTTGATATTTGCGTAGTATCGGTAGGTGTTTTTTTTCTAAAATACGCCCAATATGAATAATATTTCTAATTCCCGCTTTGTAGGCGGCATTAATAATTTGATCAATTCTTTGTAAATTTTGTCCATCAAGATCCTCCTGATCAGCTTTTGGATACAAACAATGAGCGCATTGAAAAATACACTTTCTGGTAAAAAGAATACTTAATAACGGAGGATAATGTTGCTTGATTTTTTCCAATAATTCTTCAGAGTTTTTTTTGGTTTTAATTATAGTTAACCATTCTTTTATCAAAGACATGAAATTATTAAACCCTTAGAAGTTTTTAAAATTTATTTAAATACCCCCCCCAGCCTTTCAAGGCTGGGGATTTGAATAATTTTTCACCTATTTCTTTCTATTTTCCAATTCTCCACCCTTAGAACCACAATTAGAGGCATTATTTTTAACTTTTTGACTATTGTTTATCATGGTAATCACTTGCTCCTTTCTATTTAAATTATTAGTTAATTATTATTTTCTAATCATATTATATCATTTTTTTTTAAAAAAATCAAGATCACTGGTCAAATATCTTGTCTTTTTTAAAAAAAAATTAAAGAGAACTTTGGATTTAATCTTAGAATTATAAAAAAATTCGTCAAATATATTGACTTAACTTTAAGTTATGTTATTTTAATCTTAATAATTAAAAAAATAAATAAGCGGGGCTTCCCAAATAATTCTTATATTTTTAAAAAATAAAAACTTTATATGGAAATGGTAAACTATTTATACAATCTGGGTTTAAACGAAAAAGAAGCTCAAGTTTATTTGGCTTTATTACAATTGGGAAAATCTACCGCTTATTCAGTTTCCAAAATGAGTGGTTTAAAAAAATCTACCACTTATGTGATTTTGGATCAATTATCTGAAAAAGGCTTTGCCAATAAAATACCTAAAAGTAAAAAAAGATTATATAAAGCCGAATCTCCGGATAAATGTCTGGAGCTGGTAAAAGAAAAACTGAATTTAACTCAGGAAAAACTACCGGAGCTTTTAGCTATGAAAAAGAAAAATGAAGAAAAAGTAAGTATTTCTTATTATGAAGGAATAATCGGGATCAAAGAAATGCACGAAAAATTTTTTAAAGTTATGCGCTCCAGAAAAATCGAAAATCGTAAATATGTGGCTTTTTTAGCTCATGAAAAAGGAATTCCTCAGGAGTTATTAGATTACTTTAAAGAAGTTAACGAACTGCATAAGAAATATAAAATTCAAAGAAAATCCATTACGGTTTACCACCCTACCATTGTTGAAAAATATTTATCATCTAAAGATCTAATAGAAAGTCTTTATTTTCAAGCTAAAGCCATATCAAGCAAAAAATATTCCAGTAATGTTTCTATTATTATTTACGACAAATATGTTCAAATATTCTCTCATCGATATGTTCAAGCGGTTTTAATTGAAAATCCTGATGTGGCTAATTCCCTAAAACAGATATTCTATATGGTTTGGAATTTGGTGGACAAAGATAAGAAAAATTATTTATGTTTTAACTCTAATGATAAAAAAAATAATAAAAAACTCAAGAAAAAAAATAAAGCCCCAAAAAAGTAGGATTCTATTTTATTTCTTACTATAATAATCTTTTATGGCTTTTTTTAGAGCATCCGTGGCCAGATTGGAACAATGCATTTTAGCCGGCGGCAAGCCCTCTAACTCATTGGCTACATCATCTCTACTGATTTCCTGAGCTTCTTTTAAATTTTTCCCTTTGGCAAGCTCTGTTACCATACTGGAGGTAGCTATTGCAGAGCCGCACCCCAAAGTTTGAAATTTTATATCTTTAATCATTTCTTGTTTATCTTTTGATTCCACCTTTATATAAATTTTCATTAAATCTCCACAAACAGGATTACCAACCTCCCCTTCTCCATCGGGATTTTTAATCTCACCCATATTTCTGGGGTTGGTGAAATGATCCATTACTTTTTTAGAATACATAATTTTTTTTAAAATTTAACACCTTTAGAAATTTTCCTTAATTTTTCAATAATAGACTTTAATTTATCCACTGTATAATCCAACTGTTTTTTTGTGCTAAACTTTCCCAAGGTAAAGCGAATACTGCTATGGGCTTGAAGATGCGTTTTTCCAATAGCCAGTAAAACATGAGAAGGCTCTAAGCTATTTGAGGAGCAAGCCGAGCCAGTGGAAACAGCAATCCCCTCTTGATCAAGCATCAACAAAACACTCTCCCCTTCCGTTCCCTCAAAGCTAAAATTAATATTGTTGGGAGTCCTGTGTTTTGTAGAACCATTTAAACCAACATCTTTTATTTGCGATTTTATTTTATTAATAAAATAATCTTGAAGCTGTCTTACTTTTTTAACATTTTCTTTTCTTTGTTTTTCAGCCAGTTCAAAAGCTTTCCCCAGCCCTACAATCCCGGGAACATTCAAGGTTCCGGATCTTTTTTTAAATTCATGACCGCCGCCATGGGAAGTTTCTTCAATTATGGTGTTTTTTTTAACACCCAAAACCCCCACTCCTTTGGGTCCATAAATTTTATGCGCGTTGATAGTTATTAAATCTAAATTTAAATCTTTTGTGTCTAATTTATAATAACTGGGAGCCTGAGTGGCATCACTATGAAAATATAAAGGGTATTTGTTATGGGATTTAAACCTTTGGTTTTTGATTGTTTTTATTAATTGACCAATTTTTTTGATTGGCTCTGTGGTGCCAATTTCGTTGTTAACAAACATTATAGAAACCAAAACCGTATTTTTTTGGATAACCCTTTCTAAATCTTTTAAATCAACTAATCCTTCTTCGTCAACATCAAGATAAGTAACTTCAACTAAATCTTTAAAGGTTTTTTCCAGATATTTCATTGAATCCAAAATGCAGGGGTGTTCTATTTTAGAGGTAATAAAATGGAGCTTTTTTGTTGAAAAATTCGGGTGTCTGGATAAAGCGTTAAAAATTCCTTTAATGGTTAGGTTGTTCGACTCAGTGGCTCCGCTGGTAAAAATAATTTCCCGATTTTCCATATTTAACCCTTTAGCTATAACGGTTCTGGAGCTTTCCACAACCTCTTTGCTTTTTTGTCCAAAGCTATGCAAGGATGAAGCATTTCCATAATTAATACAAAAAAACGGAAGCATCGCCTCCATTACCTCTTTGTCAACCGGAGTTGTGGCCGCATAATCTAGATAAACCTTTTTTGAGCTTTTACTCATTGCTCCTTATTTAATATCCTTATTCTTTTTTCCACTCTTTGTTGAATATTTTCCTTAACAATTTTCATAATTTTCCTGGGATCCTGCATTCGGCACTGATTTTCAAATAATTGACATAAAGTATTAACAAAAGCCACTCTTATATCAGTATCCACATTAAAGCAGCTGATTCCTTTTTTAATGGCTTGCAATAATCTTTCTTTAGTCCAAACAGAGGAGCCATGTAAAATTAAGGGTATATCAAGTGAATTGACTATTTTTTCCAATCTTTCCCAATCGGGAACGCTGCGCTCTTTTTGAAAGCCATGAGCATTACCAATAGCCACGGCTAGCGTATCCACTCCGGTATCTTTAACAAACTCCACCGCTTTTTGAGGATCTGTCATATATTCATCCCAAACGGAATCATCATCTTGATCAAATACATCTCTGCCCAGATAAGGCACTGTTCCAAGCTCTCCCTGAACACTTACATTATGTTTGTGGGCATAATCCACGACTCTTTTAGTCAAATTTTTGTTTTCCTCATAAGATAATTGTGATCCATCAATCATTACGGAATTAAAACCCAGTTCTATGGCTTTTTTGCAAATCTCAAAACTTTTTCCATGATCCAAATGAAGGCCGATTTTAACATCGCCTGATCTTTGCTCGATCATTTTTCTGACAAGGCTTACAATCTCCACATCACCGGCGTATTTCATAGTGTTTTGGGTAATTTGAATCACAATCGGTTGTCTGGTTGCCACTGCCGCGTCTATTATTGCTTGACTGGTTTCTAAATTTGTTGTATTAAATGCTCCGGCTGCTTTAGAAGCCTTTTTATATTCTTGAAGAATCTCCTTAACACTAGCTAGCATAATTTTTTAAATTAATTTTTATTTATCACCTTGAATTAGTTTGATAAGACTTTTTTCAATAATGGAAATAAAATCATAAGCATTTAAACTGGCTGATCCGATCAAGAAACCTTCTATATTGCCTCCAATATAGTCTAGCACATTGTCTTTGTTTACACTACCTCCGTAAATTATGGGAATTTGACCGGAGGTTTCCCGGCCATAAAGATTCAAAAGCGCTTTTTTTATAATAATGGTGGCCTCAAGTACGCTATCCGGGTTGCTGGGTTGAGAATTTTGCTGACTACTAATAGCCCAAACCGGTTCATAAGCTATAATAATTTTTTTAACCTGTCTTTGATCAACATTCTGCAACCCCTGAAAAATTTGTTCTTTTAAAACTTTTCCGGTTTGGCCGCTTTCTTTTTGCTCCAAGTTTTCTCCTATACAAAAAATAGGAATAATATTGTTTTTTAAACAAAGTTTGATTTTTTCATTTATATAGCGATCAGATTCACAAAGAAACTGTTTTCTTTCGGAATGACCTACTATACAATATTTAATTGCGAATTCTTTGGCCATTAAAATTGAAATTTCTCCGGTTATAGCTCCTTGTTGAATCCAGGCGATATTTTGAACACCATAGTCTAATAATTTATTTTTAGTTGCCAATTTAGGTAAGTAAATAGCCGGAGGGCAGACAATAATTTTGGCTATTTTACTCTTATTTACTTTAGATATTCTGGTTTTGATATTTTTAAGTAAATTTTTGGCTTCCTTTAAAGAAACCGGGTTCATTTTCCAGTTAGCGATAAAATACATTTTTGGGTTTTTAAAAAATTGGACACAAAAAATCTTTTGGAAAATTTATTCTTTTTTCTCCCCTTCTCCCGTAATTTCTTGAGCCACATTTTCAGGGACTCTTTCGTAATGAGAAAATTCCATAGAATAATCAGCTCTTCCTTGACTGATTGAGCGAAGAGTGGTGGCATATCCAAACATACTTGATAAGGGAACCTTAGCGGAAATTACCTTAACCGTAGCATTACCCTCCCCCCTGTCTTCCATATTTTCAATTATTCCTCTTCTGGAATTCAAATCCCCTACCACATCTCCCATAAATTTTTCCGGGCAAACCACTTCCACCTTCATGATAGGCTCAAGTAGATAAGGATTAGCCTGCTTGAAAGCCTTTTTGAAACCTTTGGAGCCGGCTATTTTAAAAGCGGCCTCTGAAGAGTCCACTTCATGATAAGATCCGTCAAACAAAGTGACTTGAATATCGGTTATTGGGTAGCCGGCAATTACTCCACTATTAAGAGCTTCCTTTACTCCTTTTTCTACAGCCGGGATAAATTCGCTGGGAATCCTGCCTCCTTTAATAGCGTCCACGAATTCATTGCCTTTTCCGGCTTCCTTGGGTTCTACTTTAATAAAAACATGACCATATTGACCTCGACCTCCTGACTGTCTGACATATTTTTCTTCAGCTTCCGCGCTTGAAGCAATCGCTTCCCTATAGGAAACTCTAGGTTTGCCGATGTTGGCCTCCACTTTAAATTCTCTTTTCATCCTGTCCACTAAAATTTCCAGATGAAGTTCACCCATTCCGGAAATTATAGTTTCCAAAGTCTCATTGTCCGTTTTAACCTGAAAAGTCGGGTCTTCTTCGGCCAGTTTTTTTAAAGCCAATCCCATTTTTTCTTGATCAGCTTTGGTTTTGGGTTCCACTGCCACGGAAATAACCGGCTCTGGAAAGCTTATTTTTTCCAAAATTATAGGATCGCTTTGATCGCACAAAGTGTCTCCTGTGGTTGTATTTTTCAAACCAATAATCGCGGCAATATCCCCGGCAAAAATTTCCTCCACTTCCTCTCTTTTGTTGGAATGAAGTCTGACTATTCTGCCTATTCTTTCTTTTTCTTCTTTGCTGGAGTTATAAACATAACTGCCGACTTTCAATGAACCGCTATAAACTCTAATAAAACCCAGCTTTCCCACAAATGGATCGCTGGCGATTTTAAAAGCCAAAGCAGCGAAACTTTTATTATCATCCGCCTCTCTGGTGATTTTTTCCTCGGTTTTAGGATCAATTCCCTCTACTGCCTGAACATTTTTGGGACTTGGTAAAAATTCCAAAATATTGTCCAGTAATTTAGCAACAATCACTGATCTGCCGTCCCCGCCTGTAACCGGAAAAATTTTTCCATCAATTGTAGCCTTTCTGATAGCATATTTTAATTCTTTCTCACTAATTTCACCGTCTTCTAAAAAAATTTCCAGCAATTTATCATCGGTTTCCGCCACTTTTTCGATTAATTGATTTCTGTATTTTTTAGCTTCCTCCATTAAATCCTCGGGGATAGAAGTTTTCTTTAATTCGGTGTGCTCCTCGTTATCGTAAATATAAGCATTCATATCTATTAAATCGATCATTCCTTTAATATTTTGTTCTTGGCCAATAGGTAAACTTATGGCAACAGCTTTAGGAGATAAACGATTTTTAATAGAATCCAAGCTCATATAGAAATCGCCCCCGGTTTGATTAATCTTATTTACAAAGCAAATTCTGGGCACTTTATATTTATCAGCTTGACGCCAAACCGTTTCCGACTGAGGCTCCACCCCCATTTTTCCATCAAAAACCACTACTCCTCCATCTAAAACCCGTAACGATCTTTCCACTTCCACTGTAAAATCAACATGACCGGGAGTGTCAATTATATTAATTCTATGATCTTTTGTACCGGATTCCATTTTTCCGTTTTTATCAAAAGTCAACTTTGACCAAAAACAAGTAGTAGCTGCGGAAGTGATAGTAATCCCTCTTTCTCTTTCCTGTTCCATCCAATCCATAATAGCTTCTCCTTCGTGAACTTCGCCGATTTTATGAGAAATTCCGGTATAAAATAAAATTCGCTCAGTAGTAGTGGTTTTTCCGGCATCAATATGAGCTATAATCCCGATGTTTCTGGTTTTTTCTAAAGGATATTGTCTTGACATAAATTGTTTATTCAAAATTAAAATTTATAAAATGATAAATGATGCGATTTTGAGAATTATTCATCTTAAAATCAACAAATTATTAAGATCTACTTGAATTTGGATTTATTTTTAATTTCTAAATCTCTTTTAAAAAAATCTTGTTTATCGGGCAAAATGCGCAAAAGCCTTGTTGGCCTCAGCCATTTTATGGATATTATCTCTGGTTCTTATTGCCGAACCTTGTTTTTTAGCCGCATCAATAATTTCCAGAGCCAAAGCAGACGCCATATTTTTCCCTTTTTTTGATTTAGCTCCTTGAATTATCCATCTAAAAGCTAAGGTTAATCTTCGCTCCCCTATCACCGGAACCGGAACCTGATAATTGGCCCCGCCCACTCTCTTGGCTTTTACTTCAAGAGAAGGCGCTACATTTCTAACCGCTTCATCAAAAATATCGATTGGATCTTTCCTGGTCTTTTCCTTAATAATTTCAAAACATTGATAAACAATTTTTTGAGCCTTAAATTTCTTGCCTTTTTTTAAAATTTGTCCAGTAAATTTGGAAACCGAAATATTATTATATTTTGGATCAGGAGTCTCTTTATTTGTCATCATAAATAATAAAAACTAAATTAATATACTATTTTTTAAAAAATTTACAAAACAATAATTCCTAAACTTATTTCTTTTCTTCTTTAGGTTTTTTGGCGCCATATTTTGATCTTGCTTGTTTTCTGTTTTCCACTCCAGTGGAATCAAGCACCCCTCTGACAATATGATACCTGACACCGGGAAGATCCGGAACTTTCCCACCTCTAATCAAAACAATGGAGTGTTCTTGTAGACTATGGCCAATTCCGGGAATATAGGCGGTCACTTCCATTTGGTTGGTTAAGCGGACTCTAGCGATTTTTCTTAAAGCTGAATTTGGTTTTCTAGGAGTGGTAGTAGCTACTTTAACGCATACGCCTCTTTTAAAAGGACTTCCTTTTTTAAGCTTAACAGGTTTATTCTTTAAGGTATTAAAAGAACGTTGTAAAGCCGGTGATTTTGGTTTCTTGGGCTTGCTTTTTCTTCCTTTTTTAACTAATTGATTAATTGTTGGCATAAAAATTTTTCACTTTTTATAATTTTAAAAAATATTCCAGATATTAAGATTTTTTTATTTAGCAAATAATAAAGTATTAATGGTTATATACTTTACTTTTCCCCGGAAGTATAAATCCTGTTTGTTTCAAGCGATTAATCTAACTTATTAACATTGATCATTAAATATTGATTTATCAGACACTATAAACCAAAAATTAAAATCAAATTCAAAAATCTTGAACAGCCTGTTGAGAATAATATAAAAATTAGAACTTCTCAAAGTCCTTGTATAAAAGTTATCAAAAGCAAATCTTAATGTCAAATGCAATGCAGTGTAGGGGGGGTAATTTGGTTAGAAGTCATAACCAAGTTGATCGAAATCAACAAGAATTTCTGCGCCCTCTTCGCCTTTTTTTATCACCTTGGCCAAAATCAATTCCACCTCAAGACAGTGCGGGACTCCTTATCCAATAATTCCAATCCACCACCCTCCCACTTCATCACCTTATATTTCACCTATCTTCCTTAAAAATAAGAATCCAGTCCTATCTCATATAAACCCTGTATTTAACATTCTCTTGCGCTTCAATTTCGCGTTTGGCTTTATACTTTCTGTAATATTTTACCAAATAAGGATAACCGGAATGTTTGGCTTTTTTAATTCGATAACCGTCTTTGAATTTTTTAATCCAGTCTTTTCCGAAAGTTTTTTGATATTTCTTTTTATAATAAGCAAA
>WJJL01000021.1 GCA_014729725.1 Candidatus Moraniibacteriota bacterium
CAAAAAACTTTCGGAAAAGACTGGATTAAAAAATTCAAAGACGGTTATCGAATTAAAAAAGCCAAACATTCCGGTTATCCTTATTTGGTAAAATATTACAGAAAGTATAAAGCCAAAAAACAAATTAAAGCGCAACAAGATATTAAGTATAAGGTAAAGATGAGGTAGGACCGGGGGTTTTAAAATTCGATGCTTAAATTTCGGTTTTGGCCAAGATGATAAATCAGGCGGTTGATTTTGGAATATGCCTTTAAATAGTATATCTTAGAGTTAGCTTGCATAAAAAAATATTTAGGATATAATAAAGTAAATTGAAATTATAAAAATTTAGTAAAATATAATTTTTACCTTAAATAATAAATAAAAATTAAAAATCAAAAATGACAAAAAAAATTTTAAAAACTTTTCTGGCAGTGGGGGTTTTTCTAATAATTCCCATAGTGCTGTTTGCCAAAGATGAGGCAAGCGGGGAAAGGATGAAATTAAAGGAAGCCGAGGTTATTAAAGCTATTCCGGAAAAAGGTACTATGGTGGTGGAAAGAAACGGTCATATTTATAATATTGTTTTTGCCTATGCCGATCCGGATAAATTCGAATTGCTTAGTAAATATGGAATTATGCAGGATCCTATGGAGTTAAGAGAAGGAGATAATATTACCTGTCGGGGGAGAAGGTTTCTGACTCATTTTGTTCCCTCCAAATGCCGGGTTGAAAAAGGCTCTCAAAGAAAATTAAGAAGCGACAAGGAAGGGATTTTGGTAGCGGATGTTTTTGCAGTTGATCCTATTAATGATTTGATTTATGCGGCTCACAGCTTAAATAAAACTACTGTTTCCATTATAGAAGGCGAAAAGTCAAAACGTTATGACGGCGAAAGATACAATACTCATGGGGATGAGGTTTATGAACCTTATTGGAGATTAAAAATAAGAGGAAGATATGACAAGGATTCAGGTATTTATGAAGATATTGAATACATTAGAATTTTAAGCAAGCACAAAAATCCGCCTGAATACGGTTATTAAAATTTGATTCTCAATTTTTAAAAGCGGTCTAAAATAAAGGCCGCTTTTTTTGTGGCAGTTTAAAATTTTTTCAAAAATTTTAAATTTCGTGATATCTCTATATTCGGCGGCAATTATTTTAAGAAAGATTTCATAAAAACTTTATTTTTTCTTCATTTTTTTATGCTAAATTAAAAATAATTAATGGCAATTACGAAATTAAAAGTTAATTTGTTTCGTAATTCAAATGAATTAAAGTTGAGTTTAACGATTTTGAAGATAGATTATTTGTTTGGTATAATAAAAATTCCTTAAAATCATAAAAAATTCAAAACGGTTGACTTAAAAAAATAAGCCAATTATTATTTAATTTATTAAGGATTTAAGGTTGTCTATTTTTTCAAAGATCATAGTAAAGTAAAAAGCTTTAATTTCGTGTCTGCAAGTTCTTAAATTTATCAGACTAAGTTTCACAGAGTCATAATTAATATTAATGAGCAGTGTTAATTGTTTATTTTATACCTTAAATAAATCGACCGACCCCTGGCGGGTCCGCGGAAACGGATAATTTTATTTGAAAAAAAGAGGGGGATTTTAAATAATTAACCCTATCCATTATTTATTAATTATTAATATAAAAATTATGGAAGAAAATAATTCCAACTCGGAAAAGGGGAAAAAAGATCAATCAAACAAGGTCGAAAAAACAGTTCAATACGATCTTGACACTTGTACTCGCTGCATGGCCTGCATTACCAGTTGTCCTACTCATTGTTTGGAGGAAGTGGATGGAGATCCGGTCCAAACGCGTCCCAAAGATTGCATTAAATGCGGTACTTGTGAGGCTATTTGTCCGGTAGGAGCTGTAAAATTGATAAAATAAAAGTGATTTTATAAAACTGCTTTTATTTTTGGTAATCAAAGATTTTGATAACCTGATTTTTTAATTATAAAAAAATTAAAAATTTTTTAAGGTTACAGTCATTTCTTTTCTTGCCCTTCCTTAATTTTGCGGGATTGTGTTGTTTTATAACAGTATTTTAATATTAAATTAGCACTCGCTCTTGACGAGTGCTAATTTAATTTGGTAATGTTTTATTAAAGATAATTTTATTAATAATTAAATTTAAAAAGAAATGGCAAAACAAATTAAATTTGATGAAAAAGCAAGACAAAGTATGCTTAGCGGCATCAATCAGGTAGCTGACACTGTAAAAGTTACCTTAGGCCCCAAAGGCAGAAATGTTGTTTTAGACAAAGGTTTTGGAGCTCCAACTATTACCAATGACGGAGTCACCATTGCCAAAGAAATCGAATTGGAAGATAAATTTGAAAACATTGGAGCTGAATTGGTTAAGGAGGTGGCCAGTAAAACCGGGGATAGCGCAGGAGACGGCACCACCACAGCGACTCTTTTGGCTCAAAAAATGGCTACAGAAGGCATGAAAACTATCGCAGCCGGAGCTAACCCGATTGAAGTTCGAAGAGGTATTAAAAAAGGGGTGGAGGCAGTGGTAAAAGATATTCAAAAAATGGCCAAATCCGTTAAAAACAAAGAGGAAAAAACCCAGGTGGCTACTATTTCCGCTCAAGACGAAGAAGTGGGTAAAATGATCGCTGATGCTATGGAAGAGGTCGGCGACGACGGCGTAATTACAGTAGAAGAGTCTCAAACTTTTGGTTTGGAAAAGGAAATTGTAGAAGGGATGCAGTTTGATAAAGGCTATATCTCTCCGTATATGGTTACCAATGCCGATAAAATGGAAGCTGAATTAAAAGATCCGGTTATTTTAATCACTGATCAAAAAATTTCGGCTATAAACGATATTTTACCGATTCTGGAAAAAGTAACTCAAGCCGGTAAAAAAGAAATCGTAATTATCGCCGAGGAAGTGGAAGGCGAAGCTTTAGCTACCTTGGTGGTTAATAAATTAAGAGGAACATTTAATGCTCTTGCTATTAAAGCTCCTGGATTTGGAGACAACCGAAAGGAAATGCTTGAAGATATCGCAATCTTAACCGGAGGAACCGTAATTAATGAAGAGCGTGGAATGAAGCTTGACAAAACCGAAATCGGAATGCTTGGAAGCTGCGACAAAGTGATTGCCACTAAAGAAAACACCACGATTGTCGGCGGAAAAGGCAAAGACTCAATGATAAAAGAAAGAATCGATAATATTAAATCTCAAATTCAAGAGGCTGATTCAGATTTTGATAAAGAAAAACTCAATGAAAGATTAGCTAAATTAAGCGGAGGCGTAGCTATTCTAAAAGTCGGCGCCGCAACAGAGGTGGAGCAAAAGGAAAAACAGCATAGAGTGGAAGACGCTTTGGAAGCAACTAAAGCTGCGGTTTTGGAAGGAATTGTTCCAGGTGGTGGGGTGGCTTTAATTAGAGCTTTAAAAGTGGTGGAAGATGTTAAGGTTAAGGGTGACGAGAAAGTCGGAATCAATATTTTGGCTAACTCCTTGAAGGAACCTTTAAGACAAATTGCTCAAAATGCCGGAAAAGAAGGGTCGGTGATTGTGGAAAAGGTCTTTGGTTTAAGCGGTAATAAAGGTTATAACGCGGCTGCTGATAAATATGAGGATCTGGTGGAAGCAGGAGTTGTTGATCCGGCTAAAGTTACCAGATCCGCGATTGAAAATGCCGCTTCTGTGGCTTCTATGATTTTGACAACCGAAGCCGTAGTAACTGATAAAGCTGAAGAAAAGAATGGATCCGCAGGTCCGCCAGCGGCTCCGGGTGGAATGGATATGGGAGCCATGGGTGGAATGGGCGGAATGATGTAATTTAAATTCCTGATTATTTTTAAAAGCGGGGTTAATAGCCCCGCTTTTTCCTGTAAAAAAGTTTTCAAAAACTGAAAAAAATATGTTATTCTATCTATAAAGATACAAAACAATAATTTAAACCGCAAATTAGCGGGAGTTTGTTTTTTGATAGTAAAAAAATTTTTGCTCTTTGGTAATAATTGAGCAAAAAACGGATTAGTCCAAGAAGCCAAAAGCATTAACATAACATTAAATGATTTCCCTTTATAATAAATATCGACCTAAAAATTTTGCGGATATTTTCGCTCAGGATTTTGTGGTAAAAGTTTTAAAAAATTCGGTAGAGTTAAATAAAATAAATCACGCTTATTTATTTACCGGACCAAGAGGCACCGGTAAAACCAGTTTGGCCAGAATTTTCGCCAAAGCGGCTAATTGTATGGATTTACAAAAAGGAGAGCCTTGTGGAAAATGTAAAAACTGCAAATTAATCGAGTCCGGAGAGAATTTGGATCTTACGGAAATTGACGCGGCCTCCAATACCGGAGTGGACAATATTCGGGAATTAAAAGAAAACATCAGCCTAACCCCATCAGTTTTAAAATATAAGATTTACATTATCGATGAGGTACACATGCTCTCCAAAGGGGCTTTTAACGCTTTACTTAAGTCTTTGGAAGAACCCCCTGGATTTGTAATCTTTATTTTGGCCACCACGGAAATTCATAAAATTCCGCCAACCATAATTTCTCGCTGTCAAAGATTTGATTTCAAGCGCATATCCAATAAAGAGGTGGTAAAAAAATTAAAGAAAATCGTTAAAAAAGAAAAGGTAAAAATTTCCGATGATGCCCTAAACCAGATCGCTATTTACTGTGAAGGAGGGATGAGGGATGCGGAAAGCTTGCTGGGTCAAATTATAAATTTAAGCGGTGAAGAAATAAACACCAAAGAAGTCAGAGATGTTTTAGGTACTCCCGAGGTTTTAAATTTTTATAAATTAATGAAATCCATCAAGGCAAACGATCTTAATCAGGCTTTTGAAATCGTTACCGATATCGTGTATAATGGTTATGATATGAGTAATTTTTTGGCCGGATTTTTGGATTATGTAAGAGATATTTTGGTTTATAAGGTGGATAATGATTATAAAAAAAGCCTGGAGGAAAAAATAACCTCCAAAAATGTTCAAAACCTTTGCGCAATAGCCGGGGAAATTGAAATTTCCAGATTGGCCAAAATTATCAGTCAGTTGCTAAATGCCAATAATCTTATGAAAGACTCGCCAATGCCCCAACTGCCTTTGGAATTGGCTTTAATTAATATTATTGAGGAAAATTCTCAAGATCAGGACGGTAAAAAAAACCAAGCAGTAAAAGTCAATAAGGTTTTTGCTTCAAAAAAATTAAAAACCAAGGGTTCTTTGGAGGAAAAAGCGCAAAATAAATTCACAGATAAAGAAGCTCAAGATTCAAAAAAGGATTTTATAACCAAGTCCGCAGATAAAAAATTGAAGGTTGAAGCTTCGCTGGCAAAAGATAATAAGGCTTCAGGAAAAAAACAGGATTCTCAATTAAAAGACAAAACTAATTCCAAAATAAACAATAAATCAAAGTCAAAGCCGGATTTTAAGGATGAGTCCGCAAAAAATTCGCAAAAAAGCAAAACAAAAACATCTCAAAATAATCAAATAGAGATTTCTAAAATTATTGATTCCTGGCCTGAAATTTCAGATAAAGTTAACGCGTTTAACAGATCGCTAGGGGGGATTTTTAGAAGCATCGAGCCTTTGAGTTTTAAAAACGGGGTTTTAAGTATGGCTGTTAAACATAATTTTCATAAATCGATTTTGGAAGAAATTAAAACAAAAAGAGAGATTGCCGGAATTTTTAAAGAAATACTTGATTTAGATTGTCAGTTTTGTTATTTATTAGAAAACGAAGTTCCTGAAGATTTAAAGAAAAAAAGACAGAATCGAACTTTAACCTCGCAGGTTTTAGAAGAATTTGGAGGAGAGATTGTCGAATGATACTAGGGAATTTTTAAAAAACAAATCGATTTGCGCAATTTTTATTTTTTTTAAAAATTTTTAAAAATGATTTTTTATTATAATTAAGATATTATGTTTCAAGGTAATTTCAAAAAATTTCCTGCAAAAGATGAAAATTTCGTAGTGTCGCCTTGTTTTTCAGGCATTCCTTAATATTTTTATATACAGTTAATTTAGATATTTTATTTTGCCCGGTAGCCAAGCGGTAAGGCAGGGGCCTTTGAAGCCTCCACGCGCAGGTTCGAATCCTGCCCGGGCAACATTTACAGGAATTACGGCTTTGGTAATTTTGCAATCGCATTAAACTCGTAACTCCTTCTTTAATTTAATCAAATGAAAAAATTCAGTCAGGTTTTTAAATCAAAAGAGTTAAGAAATAAAATTTTATCAGTGCTGGGAATGCTGGTGATTTTCAGATTGATCGCTTCGGTTCCGGTTCCGGGGATTGATGTGGAAAAAGTCAAAGATTTTTTTGCCTCAGATCAGTTTTTGGGAATGTTAAATGTTTTTTCTGGAAGCGGAATGAGCAATTTTTCAATTGTTATGTTGGGGGTTGGACCTTATATTACCGCTTCTATTATTATGCAGCTTATGACTATGGTGATTCCTCAAGTGGAAAAATGGTATAGAGAAGAAGGCGAGGCCGGTCGGCAGAAATTCAATCAAATTACCAGAATGATTACGGTTCCCATTTCTTTTCTTCAGGGGTTTGCTATGATTTCTTTTTTAAGAGGTGCACAAGTTATCGGTGATCTGAGCTCTTTTGAGACTTTTCAGATAATTTTAACAGTTACCGCGGGGACCATATTTTTGATGTGGATAGGAGAGTTGATTACGGAAAAGGGGATTGGGAACGGGATTTCCCTGCTTATTTTTGCCGGGATTGTGTCGGGACTGCCGGGAGTGGTAAATCAGTTAATTGTAACTTGGGATGAAAGTAAACTATTAACTTATTTAGGGTTTTTGGCAGCAACCATTGCTGTAATTTATGCTATAATATTTGTAACCGAGGGTCAAAGAAATATCCCGGTTTCTTACGCCAGAAGAGTCAGAGGGGAAAAATCAATGGGAGGGAGCAATACCTATTTGCCTATCAGGGTTAATCAAGCCGGCGTTATTCCGATTATTTTTGCTATGTCCATAATGCTTTTCCCCCAGGCAGTCTCTAAGTTTTTATTGGGATCGGATAATGAAACTTTTAGAAATATCGCCAACGGGATTATCAGTTTTTTAAATAATTATTTTTTATATGGCATAATTTACTTTGCTTTAGTGGTAGGGTTTACCTTTTTTTATACTAAAATAACTTTTGAGCCTAAAAATATAGCTGAAAATTTACAGAAAAACGGCGGTTATATCCCGGGGATTAGACCAGGTGAAAAGACTCAAATTTATTTAAATAATATAGTTAATAGAACAACTTTGGCTGGCGCTTTGTTTTTAGGATTGGTAGCCGTACTCCCGTTTGTTATGCAGGGAATTACCGGAATTCAAACTTTATCAATCGGCGGCACCAGTTTATTGATTGTAGTTTCCGTGGTAATAGAAACAATCAAACAGATCGAGGGTCAACTTATTATGAGAAGCTATGAAACTTTAGATTAAAAATTTCCATATTTGAAGCTTTCAGCTTACTTAAAAAAAGCAGTTTCCCGGTACTATTGATATAAGTTTATAAAAAAAATTTATGGATTATAAAAATCAAAAAAATCAATTTGCGGTTTATTTTTTTATGGCAACTACGGTTATAAGTTTTGCTGTTGGTTTATTTTTGGGCAAAAAAAATCAGGTATTGGGCACCATTGATAAAAGTTTTGAACATACTGCGGTAACTTCCCAGGAAAAAGAATATTTAAACGAAATATGGGAGCTGGTTAATAAAGATTATGTCGGTAAAATTCCTTCTCAAGATGAGGTTTTGGATTCATTGTCTAAAGGCTTAGTTGATTCGCTTGATGATCCTCATACAATCTATTTTAGTAAAGAAGAATCCGAGGAGTTTATGAAGGATATGGAGGGAAGTTTTGAGGGAATCGGGGCGGAAGTGGGGTTTCGGGATAAGATAGTTACTATTATAGCCCCGTTGGAGGGAATGCCGGCTCAAAAAGCGGGATTAGAAGCCGGAGATAAAATTCTTGAAATTAATGATGAAAGTACAGCTGATATGAGCTTAAATAAAGCGGTAAGTAAAATCCGGGGCCCTAAAGGCACTGCGGTAAAATTAACGATTTTTAGAGAAAATAACGGAGATGAACCGATGGAAATTGAAGTAACCAGAGACACAATCGATATAAAAAGCGTTAAATGGGAGTTAAAAGACGGGAATATCGCTTATATAAGATTAAACAGTTTTCTGGAAGACACTTCAGAGGAGTTTAATAAAGCGGTCGATGAGGTCAAGAAATCTAAAGCTGAAAAAATCGTTTTGGATTTAAGAAATAACCCCGGCGGCTATTTGGGCTCATCTTTGAATATTGCGGGTCATTTTTTAAAAAAAGGATCGTTAGTGGTCGTTGAAGACTACGCTCAAAAGAATGATTATAAAGACAGAAAAGATTTCAGTTCCGGAAAAGGCGAACTCAAAGATTATCCTATTGTGATTTTGGTAAATCAGGGCACTGCTTCAGCCGCTGAAATTTTAGCCGGAGCCATTAGGGATAACAGAGGAGCTAAACTAATAGGTCGGCAAACTTTTGGTAAAGGTTCGGTTCAGGAAGTGGAAAAATTGGATGACGGTGCCTCGATAAAAATAACGGTTGCCAAATGGCTTACCCCAAATGGAAAAGATATCGATGAAGAAGGCTTAACTCCCGATATTGAAGTTGAGGAAGCTAAAGAAAAAGAACAAGAGCAGGAGCAAAAGGATAAGCAATTAGAAAAAGCCTTGGAAGAGATAAAAAATCAGTGATAAATTTTCAATATCCTCTAATTTTTTTAGCCAGTTTGGCCAGTTTTTCCTCGTCGGCTCTTTTGTAATCATGAGAGGAAATATAACCTTCGTAGAATTCAAAATATTTATCCACGGGTTTGGCTCGTTCCTGCCATTTGTCCGAGACTGTGCCGTGCATGGGAAAAAGTTTGGCGTGAACATGATTTACACCAAAACCTTCAAAAATCATCCCGGTTCTACCCACATCTTTTAGTTTTTCATCTAAAAGCTTGCCGACCTTTTTAGCGGCTAAAGTTAATTCGCATAGAATTTCATCTTTTAAATCAAAAGCATAGCTTTGATAATGTTTTTTGGGGATTACCACGCTAAAAGCCTCGGTGTTGGGGAAAATACTTAGAAAAGCCAGATGCTTTTCATCCTCCCAAATTTGATGACAGGGAGTTTCTTTAGAGGCGATTTTACAAAAAATACAGTCTTGGTTTTTTTCAGTCATGAGATTTTTTATTTAAAAATTATAAGTATCAAAAAAGCGGGGCTGCGCACACCCCGCTTACATTTTTAAATGTTTTTAGAAATTGTTTCGAGGCGGCCTTGCTTTGCTGACTTTTAAGGTTCTGCCTTCAAATTCCTTGCCGTCAAACATTTCGATAGCTTTATCAGCCTCTTCCTCGGTTTTCATTTCAACGAAACCAAAACCACGAGATTTTTGAGTAATTCTATCGATAATGATTTTCACTGATTCGACTTCACCGGCTTCTTCAAAATATTTCTTAAGAGCTTCTTCGCTTGATTCATAAGGAATACCCCCGACATATAATTTATTGTTCATAGATAAACTTATTTGATTTATAATCGTTGTAAGACGACCTTTTCTTGAGGAAAGCTTATTTAGAGCCTGTTTAAGATTTTCCTGTTTTACTGTAAATCGTAACCAAGAAAAATCTTGAGCAGGCTCTTATTCAGAGGATCCTGTGCACGAATCTTTTGAATCTGAAGCTTTAAGAAAAAACTTACACATTACAAGTGTGCTAGAAATTGCGATAAAAGTCAAATGCTATCAAACTGTTTTTGCCATTTGTAAAAAGTTTTCAGTTTTTTTTGAGCAAAACGGTAAGTTTTAATTTCCTTGGAAATTTCATTGATTGTTTCTTTTTGAAACAAATTTTGGGGATTCTTGGAAAAAAACAAGTCGGCATAGGAAATAATTTGCTCCTCCAAACTTTTGGGTTTAAAGTCGATTTTAGGAAGCGGCCAATTTAATTGTTCAATTTCTTCCTTTTTAATTCCTATTCCTATATGATTAGAGGCCACTCGGGCATGTTTATTTAATCCTTCGGACTCTAAAATTTTTTGCCCCCAATAACCATGACCGATGTAGAATTTTTTTTGCTTGATTTTTTTCAAAATCGAATCGCCGGAACCTGAAAAATCGGGAAAGCCAAAGCCGATGTCATGTAACATAGCGGCTTGATAAATGAATTTTTTATCAGATTTTGATTTTTTAAGCCTTTCGGCGATTTTCAAAGCTTTTTGGGTTACTAAAATTGAGTGTATTAAAAGAATGCGATAGGCCTCGCTATTGGGATTATGATATTTGTTGAGGAGTTTTAGGGGGTTCATGAGGGGGGGGGTAAATTGATAATAACCTTTGGATATCTTAATAATAATAGATTGTTAGGTTTTGAGAAGGGGTGCCTTAAATAAAGTAGATCAATAATTGCTTTAATACATAGAAATGGTTTTTTAAAAAAGAGAAATAAGGTATAATTTTGATTGTTTTAGAAGTTTTTTAAGCTTTAAGAAATTTATATGCCCAGGCAAGAACAATGGAATCCGGGAGTTGAGAAATTGGAAATTCCTGAAAAGGACAATATTTTAATGGAAGAAAGAAAACCTTCTTCTTTAGAGATGAAAAATCCGCTTGAGCAGGGGAGAAGAGAGGGATCAACAGACTATGAAGTTATAATTAATTCTATTAAAAGCTTTATTGAATCAAGTAGACAAGATTTAGACAACGATAAGAATGAAATTTTAAAGATAATTGCAACTAAGGAAACAACTGAAGAACAATTAACTCAAGATCAAGACATAAAATATAATGAAATTGAAGAATTCATTGAAACAGTTATGAGTTTTAATGAAAAAATGGAATGTTTGGAAGACATTTCAGCTTTTAACCAATTTATTTCTAACATTGATCAAGAAAATAGAAAAGCAAAGCAGTTTTTATTATTAAAAAAAGATAAAATAGCTGAAACATCAAAAGAAAAGGAAGGCTTATTTGATTTAATCAATAAATTAAACAATGAATTAGAAAGGGAAAATAATCGATCCGGACTAGCAAGGGCTTTCACTGTTATAAAAAGAAGGCAACTTTCAACACGAACAAAAGAACTCAATGAAAAATTTTCAAGAGTATGGTATCAATTAAATAGTTATGAAAAGGAAGTTAAAAATATAGAAAAAGCTATTGAAATTGTAGATTATGAAATACCTAAGAAAGCCTTAGAGAAACATCTTGATGATATTTTTAGTAAATATCACAGTTTTTCCCAAGAGTTCCAAAGAGATGAAATAATCGATTTTTTCAATAATGAATTGATTCAAAAATATTTAATGCCGCATTTGAATAAAGCAAAAGGCGATTTGAGCGAAAAAGAGATTAACGAATTTGTAGAGATAATTAAAGGTCAATTAAGGGATGGTGCGTATATGAATTTTGCCGATGGCAATGCAGAACAGATAGAAGAAAGAAATACAAAATTAAAGCAATTATTAAACAAAATTGATAATGAAATCTCAAAAAATATTTCATCTGCTGCTTACCATTCGTTATCAATTAGGCAACAACATTTAAAACCGGATGAAGCTTATGGATTTATCTTTAAAATAATTTTTAGTCAGGAAATTTCGGATAGACTTAAAGAAATTCAAGATTTTTTAGAAAATATTAAAGATTCATCAAAAAAAGATAAATTAGAAACAGCATTAAAAAAGAAAAATACAAAAAATTTATTATCATATTCGTCATTTTCTAATCTAGAAATTAAAGGAAAGCAAGGGTATTTTGATCTAAATAAAGTTAGTGATTTTATCTTGAGACTTCAAGGATTAGAAAGATGGCCAATCATAAGAAATGAATTTGAGGATAAAATTATTTCATCAGATATTTTTGAGGAAGCCGAAGAAATAATCATAAAAAGATTATTTAAAATGGTTTATAGTAACCTTCACCCAAATGCAGTTCTTGCAGCTTCACAAATGAGTAAATTTCATAATCCCAAAGCGTTACCTCTATTATTGGAGTATTTGCAAAACCAACCAAATCGTTCTTCTGTCGTTGATCAAAGTGTTGTTATTTCTATGAAGAACTTATTAGAATCTTGTAAGGAAGAGAAATTAGAAAAAGTTTTGGATGATTTAGCTGAAAATAAAAGATTGTTAATTAATTTGCTCAAAGATAAGAATTCTTACTTAAGTCAACAACCAACTTTCAATATAGCATATTTATTAGAAAAAGGAGATCTTACTTTGGTTAAGGAAGAAATTTTAGATATTTTAAAAGACGATGGTAATTTAGATAATGATGAAATTCGATCTTTTTATTTAAACTTTCAATTTAATCCCACAATAATTCAAGCCTTGTTAGAAAACAGGGAATCAATTGAAGATATAATCGTTCAAAGCAAATCAGATGTTTGGTTAAAACATGCAGATAAAATTTTAGCAGAATTTGTTGATCCTAAAAATGGGACACCAATGGAATTAGCTAAAAAAGTTTTACAAAAAGGAATGAAAATAAGTGATCCTAAATATTTACAGATATTAGAAGATATATTTAACAATAAGAACTTTAAAAAAAATAAATATGAGAGAAAAACTTTTTTAAGAGGGTTGCTTTTACTAAATTCCAAAGAAGATGGAAGATTGGTTTTAGAAACAATTTTTAATTCATACAAAGGATCAAAAAATGATTATAAAAAAATAAGGAAGATACTTCAGTCATTAGAAACTTTAGATGATTTTGATGAGTATGAATTTGTTACTCCAGAAAGTTATTCGGATAATTTTAATCAATTTAAGAAACTAGAAAAAGAATTAAGAGGACAAGAAGAATCATTAGTTAGGCTTGAGGCAGATAAAGAAGAGAAAGAAAAAGAAAATAATGAAAATATTTCTAATTTGTCAAAGAAGCATAATCAAGCAGATGATCAAGAGAAAAATGATATCCAGAAGGAAATAGATAAACTTCAACAAAAGTTTAAATTAGATATTGAACCTGTAAATCAGAAAATTAAGCTTATAAAGCAGGAAATTCAATCTAATAAAGAAAAATTAAGTTTAATTCAAGAAAAAATAAATTTAAAAGCTTTTGAAGGAGCTATGCAAAACAAAATTGTTCAGGTTTTTTGTGATAGATTAA
>WJJL01000022.1 GCA_014729725.1 Candidatus Moraniibacteriota bacterium
ATTTGTATTATACTTTAAAAAATAATTATTATTAAAACCAAATATGGAAGAAATTAACGGTTCCACCCCAATGGAACAGAAACCAAAGCCAAAAAAGAAAAAAGGGCTTATGGTTTTAGTTATCATTTTAACGATTGTTGTTTTGGGAGTTTTAGGGGAAGTCGCTTACTTAACCTATTCAAAAGCCCAAAAAACAAAAAAAATCAAAGCGTTTGTTCAAACCGAATCCAGAGAATTAAAGAATGTAGTAGCCAAAGTTAACGAATTAGGCACAGAAGAACTTTTGGATGATCCATCAAGCGGCGACAGTTTTGACGATATGATTAGCGAGGCTGAAGAAGAAAATAAAATGATCGAAGAAGCTCTGACTTCTTTAAACGATGCAAAGAAAACAACAATGACGGTCGACGATGAAAAAGTCGAAGAATTAAAGAAAAAAACCGATGAATATTATAACGAATTGGAAACGACTTTAAAAAAGTATAAAGAAATTAGCGATTTTAATCTGCAAGGCCTAAAAATTATGAAGCCGATGACGGACGATATGATGGTTTTAATGAATCTTTATCAAAAATTCGATACAAACGCGGAAATAACAGACGCGGAAATCGAATCCGCTTTTAACAACGCTAAGGAAAGTTTTAATAAAGTGGCTCAAGAAGTTGAAAACATGGAAGTTCCCGAGAACATGAAAGAAAAATACGAATACGATTTAGAGCAAATGAAAACCGTGGCGGAATTCGCCAATCAAATGGCGGATAATTTTAACGAAGGCAAATACGAAGATTCAGGAGTGGCTTTCGGTTATTTGGTGCTCTACATCCAGGAAATGGCAAATGACCCAGAATCCGACGATTTAAAGGAGGCGGCTTATGAACCGATTTTGGAAGAGTTTGAAAATCTTAACAAAAAAACCGAAGAAATTAAAAACGATTTTGATATGCTTAATCAGCAGGTTGAAGGAATGATGGAAGAAATCGAAATCGAGGATTGGACTTAATTAATTTTTCAAATCTAAAAAAATCCGATTGTTCGAAAAAATATATAAACGATATTCAAATTTTAAAAAAAATTCCCCCATTTCGCAGCAGGGCTGGGGCATTCTAGATCAAAGACATCATAAATTTTACATTATTAGCACATTTTTCGACTGTTGCCTGAATTTGATCTAAATTTTTTCTTCGAAATATATTTAAAACTACATTTCTAATTAATGAATAGTTCTCTGCTGCATTACCTTGTCTTGTTTTCCAATGGTCTTCATTAAATGTTACGTCTTTTAAGTAATGAAAGCTTTCTATCTCCCAATGTTTCCTTATCCCTTTTCCAAACATTTTAGCTCTTTGATACGGTATTATATTGGAAATAAAGTAGGCTTCTTCTATCCTTTTACTTCTTTTTGTCTCCACTAATCTGGTTACTTTGATTAAACTTTTAGCGCTATTCCATTTTTCCAAGTTATCTTTATTTAATTTATTACTAAAAACTTCCGTTATTCTAATTTCATTTCTCCCTTTATTCCTAATCTTTTCTTCATATTTATCTAACGATTTTTCCTGACAGCAATCTATTAAATTTTCATAAAGTTTTTTGTGGTTTCTTTTTACTCCTACCACATATTTATTCCCACTGTTATCAACTAAATCTAGAGTTTTTTTTGACAGTGTAATGCATCCATGGTAAATATTGCTCCCTTTAAACCTAAATTTTCTATTAATTCCTTAACTTTCGGTATCTCGCTTTCTTTCTTGTTCTCAATTCTTCCTACTTTTAACGCTTGTTTCTTCTTATTTACAAAGCACGTTACCAAGCTAATAAAATTTTGAAATTTCCCTCTATGTTCACTTAAAGTTGAAGCTATTGCTTTACCGTCTATATTAATCCATTCTCCTTTCTTTATTTTGATTTGACTTAAAGACCATCTGTAAAAAATTTCTTCTAACTCATCAAAATTTATATTCTGGATTGCTATCCGCATAACTTTTCTTGATGGTACTTTTTTTCTTTCAATTTTTAACATCTTGATCAATTCCTTCTTATTGTTTTTTGCAAATCTAGAAATCGCTCTCTCTCCTTTAGCTCCTGACATTATTCCCATGATAATAATTATTATGACTATTGGCAACGGATGCCTTGTCCCTTGTTTCCTTCGATGATCCTTTAATTTTTTTAAAAGTTCAAATAAATTTGCCCCCTCTTTGTATTGTTTCATTTTTTAATTAATAATGATTAATAATTATATTATACATTATTAATTGAGCATGCCCCAGCCCTGCACAAAGTGGGGGGAGACTGTTTTTTATCGTAGGTATAGATTTAAGTCTCGGTCTTTGGTTGTTTCTACTTTTCGAACTCCCTTGTATTTTCTGTAATATTTTACATCGTATGGGTAGCCGGCGTTTTTAGCTTTTTTGATTCGATAGTTACTTTTAAATTTTTTCTTCCAATCCTCGCCGAATGTCGGTTCGTATTTCTTTTTATAATAGGCCATTCGCTCGAAGTAATATTTTCTTGTGATCGGTCTTTTGCTTGAAGAAGCAATGTAGTAAGTTTTATCAAGTTTCAACGCTTCAAGCTCAAATCTTGCTTGATTGTTTGTTCGATCACAATCTTTTTTAGTTCCTCCTTTGGTAAATGCGCAAACAATCCTTTGCTTCTCCTTCCTAAAACCATTATCATGCTGGCCGGTATGCGTCGATCGATACAATATACCAGTAATATTAACATTTTTACCATAATCTAAATAAATATTTCTTAATATTGGAGTTACTGTAAAGTCATCCGTTTTAAACCCAATTCCAAGCATTAGACTTTCCGTTTCTGAAGACACAAATCCACCTTCATATTCCCATTGTTCTTGAGTTAATTTCTCAATTTCTTCTTTTGTCATTCCCAAACTTTGAACATCATCCAATCCGTTTGGTGCCTCAACCCACTTCTCTCCATCAAAATACATCCAACTTTTTCCACCATCAAAAGAAATAAAATAAGTTAAAAATGTATCCACTGGTGATATTTGATCAACCGAAAGTTTATCCAGTTGCTGCCATCCTTCTGTATTGATTATAACTGTTAAATATGTTGGTTCAGTCAAATACTCAAAAAAATTTTTATAAAAAGCAATAACAAAATCATTACCACCATTATTTATACTTCCACCTGAAAAAGAGTCTAAATCGGAACTTGAAATTCCCGTTGCTATATATCCCCCATCTACTTTCGCTAATTGATAAAGAAAATCATTACCTGCTTCTCCATCATATGCGAACTGTTTTAAAGTTAAATCATTCTCTTCAATCGTGGCAAAAACAAAATCATTGTTGCCACTATTAACTTCACCTCCCGAAAAATTCGATAAATCCGATTGTGAATAACCGATTGCCATTAAACCGTAGTCGGAAGAGACAATTTTTTCAAAAGCGTCACTACCACTTCCGCCAAAGTTGCTTATTCTATCAAGCGAAAGATCCGATTTGTTAAATCTTGCCACAACAAAATCATTACTTCCTTTTGGAGTACTTCCTCCGGGAAATGAAGATAAATCCGATGAAGAATATCCGGCTGCTACATAATAATCGTCAATTTCAATTATTGAAATTAAGCGATCATTGCCTGATTCTCCAAAATTATTAATCCTTTCAAGGGAAAGATCTGATTTATTTACTTTCATTATAACAAAATCGTAACTTCCCTTATTGTTACTACCTCCCGGTAAACTGGTTAAATTAGATTCGGAATAACCGGACATTATTAAATAATCATTACTCTCAATTATTGAATAATAATAAGTTAAATCGCGACCGGTACCTCCAAAATTATTAAGCAAATCAATAGAAAGATCAAACTTATTAAATTTTACCACAACAAAATCATGTCCTCCTTGTGAACCTCCACCTCCCGGATAACCTGATAAATTAGACCAAGATTCCCCAAACGCAACGTATCCGGAATCCGTATCAATGACAGAACCAAAATATTCCCAGTTACCTCCTCCGAAATTATTTATCCTTTCTAAAGATAGATCATTTTTTCTAACTCTAGCTATTACTAAATCATACTTTCCCCTATTCGGAGTTCCTCCGGGTAACAAGGAAAGGTCTGAATAAGAATAACCAACCATAACATAACCTTCGTTTGTTTCAATTAACGATCCAAAAACATCACTACCGTTCCCGCCAAAGTTGCTTATTCTATCAAGCGAAAGATCCGATTTGTTAAATCTTGCCACAACAAAATCATTACTTCCTTTTGGAGTACTTCCTCCGGGAA
>WJJL01000023.1 GCA_014729725.1 Candidatus Moraniibacteriota bacterium
ACAATCTTTGAATATCAGGTTCGCCCGGAGGAATTTGAGTTGAAGTCTGTCCTCCTGTTTTGTTTCCGTCTTGATCAATACAGCCGATTTGTTGAGCATTGTCTTCAGCCGCTTCAATGCTCAAATCAAGCCAATCGTCTTTTTGAGGATTACAGCCAGGTTCCAGGCCGGGTTCTATAGGAAAATATAAAGGACAAATCTCGTCAAGTTGTCCGTTTTGATCAACACAATACCATATTAATTGTTCTGTACCATAAATAGGAGCAGGCATTGTCATTTCATTTTCCGCATTAATATAATGCATTTGACCGGGTACCAATTCAGAATTTTCGTTAATACATCCCATTTCCATTGCTCTTTCTTCAGCTTCCATTATATTAAAATCATTAACCCAATCTTCAGAATCCGGATTGCAGGCTAACTGCTCTCCAATTATTTCAGGAGAAGGCTCTAAAACATCATTTCTGGTAGCGGTACATTGACTATCCGAGCAATCACCCTCTCCCTCAGTAGCTTTACAAGTCCAAGAGGTTTCGGTTTCATCTAAACCCATATTAGGGTAAGGATCGGGAGGAGTTCCGTCTTCACAAAAAGCATAAGCTAAGGAATTATACCCGATATCTCCAGGGAACTGCTCCTGGGATCCGTAATCTCTTGCCACACTCCCGCAGACTCCGCTGTGACAGACGGGATCACAGTTATCTTGAGGGATTTCATAAGACAGGGTACCGTGTTTTACAACATTGGCTGTTCCAGCGGCTTCATAAATCTCCTGGCCCTGGGAATCGATTCCGGCTAAAATTTCTTTTTGATTTAACTCGGCTTCAATTCGAAACTTAACATTATGAGTTCCACATTCCTGGGGAGCTGAAAATTCATAAACAGTGGATAATGATTCCATTCCAAAAAGTTTTTCAAAATTAAATTGACTGTCAATTGCCTGTATTTGGGTTTCTAAAACCTGCTGATCCTCTATATAGATTTTTAAATTAGCCGATTCCGTAGTATAACCGGACATTAAGACATCTCCTAAATTAACCTTTACTTCATCTCCCGGTTGATATTCGAACTTATCCAAAGAAAGGGTGCCGGTGGAAGTAAAACATTGAGTGCATACATAATCGTCTAAAAATTCATTTTGATAAGGAAAAAAACCCTCACTGCAGCTGGCTAAAACCTCTCCTTGATCATCGGTAAAAAGCTGTTGTTGATCACATTTTTGACTTACATCTTCGCCGGTTTGATAATCCACTGCGGTATAAACTTCATAAGTTAGGGCCCGGGCGTTGTTTGCTATCAACAATAAACCCGAAAAGATAAGCAAGGTAAAAATTATTTTATTCATTTTATTTCTTTTTATTAATTTTTTTGGCAAGCATAATTATGATAATAATAGATAGAATTAAAACCGCTAAAGCTATAAATATTTTTATAATAATTGTAACAAGCGACTTAGTCTCCTGGATTTTAGACTTGCCTTTAATTTCTTTTTGATCTTTAGATCCCATTTCAACCACTTTTGAATCCAAAGCTTCTCCATCGGAATTCAAAATTGCCGCTCTAATTGTAGGATCAAAACAATCCACTTGACTTGTCTGGCTGAAAGTAAATCTTCTGTTGTTAATTTGCTGAAAACCCGAATTAAAACAGGCCTTTCCCTGATCATTTATTACCTCAAGCATCAATTTGAATCCATAATCTTGGCTTGTATCCACCGCTTCAACGGATCTTTTATTGGAAGAAACCGTTTCTTTGTCCCATAACAGTTTGACATTTATTTCTTCGCCTTTTTTATAATAATTTTTGTCCAGCTCTAAAGTTTCAATAACTGCTCCTACTCCTTCGGCTTTATAGCGGAAAAAAACTTTATTGGATACCGGTTTCTCCAGTTCTTTAAGGTTAAATTCGACAAAATAATTTCTGGGGGCCGATATTTTGGGAACCTGGATGGAAATTTCTTCAACGGTTTGCGGCTCTATGGTTCTAGTTTGAAATTCGGCTTTTTTATTTTTTATTAATTCTCCGACTTTGCTTTTGGCTCTAAAGGAAAATTCCGGTTTATAGGTTATGGATCTTTGGGTTTTATTTTCAATTTCGCACTGTAAACTGAAATCCTGCTGTTCTTTGACACCAATTATTTGATCTAGAGGATATTGATTGTCTTGCATTAAAAGTTGGCAATTGGAAGGTATAATTTCAATGTATTGATTGGAACCGTTAAGGGTTACTTGTCCCAAATAAGAAGAAGCCAGTTTTAAGCCTTGCGAATTAATGATTTCTATAGATATTGCAAAATCGCCGCTTAAAAAAGGCGGGGCGACATAGTTTACTTTTTTAGTTACGGTCTGGTTTTCCTCAAGGGTTAAAGCTTCTTTAAAAACATGAGAATCCAGATAATAAGGATTGTTTTGATCGTCTTCTTGCTTTTGCAATTTTACGGCATATTTTATACCGGTTTGAGTATTTTTTTTGTTAATCAAAGCAAAAGCTATCTCAAAATTATTATTATTTTGAGAAACTATTTGAGCATTGGAAATAGTAGTGTCGGCAAGCACTTTAAGCCGATTGTTGTCTTGTGGAAAATTTGAATTTTCCGAGGAAATGTTTGCATTTTGCTCAAAGCGATCCTCCTGTAGTTGTCTTGATTGAGCTTTGGCCAATATTAAAGGGAAAATTAAAAAAACCGTCAAAAAAACAGGAGGGAATATTTTTTTTGTTTTTATTTGATTCATTTTTTATTTTTGTTAAAGTAAAGTTTAAAAGCTACAACTTATCTTTTTTATAGATTTGAAAAAATATGATTAAAAATCCTTAATATTAAAATTAAACAATTTTTAATTCATTGTCAAGCAAATCAAATTTTACCTTTTGGCCTTCTCTAACTTTTTTATTAATTATATCCATAGCCAAAGGATTTAAAACTTCATTTTGGATTACCCGTTTTAAGGGTCTGGCGCCGTAAACCGGATCATAACCCTTTTGGGCGATATATTCTTTAGCCGAATCCGATAAATCAATTTTTATTTTTTTATCTTTTAAAGTTTCTTGAACTTTTTCCAACTGAAGCTCCACAATAACTTTAATTTCTTTTTTACTTAAATTATGGAAAGTTATTATTTCGTCCAACCGATTTAAAAATTCCGGTCTAAAATGTTCTCTTAGAGATTCCATAATTTTTTCGCGCATTTCAGAATAACTTAAACTTTCCCTTTTTTTACCTTCCTTAAAACCTATCCCATCCTGACGGGAAATAATCTCACTTCCTATATTGGAAGTTAAAATTATCAGCGTGTTTTTAAAATTAATCTTTCTGCCTTTAGCATCAGTTAAAATACCGTCATCCAAAATTTGTAGCAAAATATTAAAAACATCATTATTGGCTTTTTCTATTTCGTCGAACAAAATAACCGAATAAGGTCTTCTTCTTATAATTTCGCTTAATTGACCCCCTTCTTCATAGCCTACATAACCGGGTGGAGAACCGATAATTTTAGAAACCGAATGCTTTTCCATATATTCACTCATGTCAAGTCTTACCAGCGCATCTTCTTTATTGAACATAAATTCAGCCAAAGCTTTGGCCAGCTCCGTTTTACCCACTCCGGTAGGACCTAAAAATAAAAAACTTCCCAAAGGCTTATTCTCCTGTGAAATTCCCGCTCTGGATCTCCTAAGAGCGTTGGAAACCGCTTTAATCGCTTTTTTTTGTCCGATTACTCTTTTACTTAAAGCTTCTTCAGCATGAGCCAATTTTTCCGCCTCCTCTTCCAGCATCTTTTCCACAGGCACTCCTGTCCAGCGAGAAACAACTTTGGCTACATCCTCTTGAGTTACCTCTTCTTTTAAAATAGCCCCTTGTTCCTGCATCTTGTTTAACTTTTCTTGATTTTTGGCGATTTCTTTCTCCAACTGGGGAATTTTCCCATACCGAATTTCCGCGACCTTTTGCAATTCGGCCTGCCGTTCGGCATTATCAGCTTCAACTTTTAATTTTTCCAAATTTTCTTTTTTTTCATTCAAACTATCAATCAATTCTTTTTCCGATTTCCACTGGGCTTCCAAAGAATTCTTTTTTTCCTTTAATTCGGAAATAATTTTATCGATTTTTTCCAATTTCTGTTTGGTTTCTCCATCTTTTTCCTTTTTAAGAGCTCTTTTTTCAATCTCGTATCTGGTGATTTCTCTTTTGATATTATCCAGTTCAATCGGCATAGAATCGATTTCCATTTTTAAAGCCGAAGCAGCCTCATCGATTAAATCAATAGCTTTATCCGGCAGAAAACGATCGTTAATATATCTATTGGAAAGTTCAGCCGCGGAGACTATAGCTTGATCAGTTATTCTAACTCCATGATGAACTTCATATTTACTTTTTATGCCTCTTAAAATCGTTATAGTATCGGCAACGCTGGGTTCCTTAATCATTACCGGCTGAAATCTTCTTTCCAAAGCCGCATCTTTTTCGATATATTTTTGATATTCTTTTAAAGTGGTGGCCCCTATAGTTCTTAATTTTCCTCTGGCCAAAGCGGGTTTAAGTAAATTAGCCGCATCCATGGATCCTTCGGTGGATCCAGCACCGACAACAGTGTGCAATTCATCGATAAATAAAATAATTTTACCCTCACTTCCTTCAATTTCCTTAATAACCGCCTTTAAACGATCCTCAAATTCACCTCGAAATTTGGATCCGGCAATTAAAGATCCCACATCCAAAGCCACCAACTCCTTATCTTTTAAATTTTCGGGAACATCCTTGGAAACTATTCTTTGAGCTAGTCCTTCAGCAATAGCCGTCTTACCAGTACCCGCTTCTCCGATTAAAACCGGATTGTTCTTGGTTCTTCTTGTTAGGACCTGAATAGTTCTTCGAATTTCCATATCTCTTCCGATAACCGGATCCAATTCATCATTTTGAGCCAGCTTAGTAAGGTTTTGGCCATATTTTTCCAAAACCTGATATTTGGATTCCGGATTGGGAGAATCAACAGTCTGACTCCCTCTGACTGACTTGATGTTTTCCAAAACCCGATCATAGGTTAAATTAAATTTCTCAAAAATCTCGCTTGTCTTGGAATCGGTTTGAAGAATAGCTAAAAATAAATGCTCTGTGCTGATATAATTGTCTTTTAATTTTTTACTCTCTTTTTGAGCGTAATCCATTAACCTTCCAAACTCCTGACTGGCAAATACTTTATCATCTGCGGAAACGCCTTTCACTTTGGGAAAAGTTTCAATTAAGTCATTTAATTCCCTTTTTAAACCGCTTTCATCAGCTTCCAGCTTTTTTATAATCACCGGTACAATGCTTTCCTCCTGCTCTAACAAAGTCAAAGCTAAATGCGAAATATCGATTTGCTGCTGATCTTTATCCTTAACCATTTCTTGAGTCTTTTTTAAGGCCTCCTGAGATTTTTGAGTAAGGTTTTCTAAGTCCATAAAAAATTTTTAAATTAATAATAATTTGATAAAAGTAAATTTAAAATTTAAAAGTTTTACTTTATTATAATGTTTTTTATTTTTTTATCAAAATCAAGCTACCCTAAAATTATCCGACCTAACTATGATGTCCACCTAGCAGCTTGCTCAAACCAAACTCCGATAATTGAAAAACCAAAAGCTTAAAGGTTGGGTTTTGGAATCTTTTCCTACCTCATCTTTACCTTATACTTAATATCTTGTTGCGCTTTTATTTGTTTTTTGGCTTTATACTTTCTGTAATATTTTACCAAATAAGGATAACCGGAATGTTTGGCTTTTTTAATTCGATAACC
>WJJL01000024.1 GCA_014729725.1 Candidatus Moraniibacteriota bacterium
ATCCAAACTTAGGTCGTTTTTGTTGATTGTAGCGATTACGAAATCGCCACTTCCGCTGTTGGAGTTGCCGCCAAGGGAGGTTAGGTCGGAATCGGAACCCCCTGCGGCGATATAATGATTATCGGTTTCGATTAGGGAATTAAATCCATCACTACCCAAACCTCCGAAATTGTTAATTTCATCCAAACTTAAATCGTTTTTATTAAATCTGGCGATTACAAAATCTTCAACTCCGCTATTAATATTACCGCCAAGGGAAGTTAAGTCGGAATAAGAACGCCCCGCGGCAATATAATAATCCTCGGTTTCGATCACGTAAGTAAGCCACTCATAATTTAAACCACCAAGATTATTAATACTTACCAAACCCAAATCAGTTTTATTAAATTTAGCGATCACAAAATCAAGATTTCCAGTATTGGCATTGCCGCCAAGGGAAGTTAGATTGGAACTAGTCTGCCCAACTGCAATATAATGATTATCGGTTTCGATGAGCGAATTAAAGCTATCAGAGTCCAAACCTCCCAAATTATTAATCTTATCCAAAACATATTGATCTTTTTTTAAACTCCCGCCATTGGAATCCACCTTTAAATTATATTCATCTTCAAGATTAAAGTTGTTTTTGTCGCTAAAATCAATTTGGGTTTGGGAGGCTTTGGTAAAACCAAATAAGCCAAAGATTAGAAAAAAGCCAATTGAAATTATTAGTTTGATTTTGGTTTTGATTTGCATGGTTTATATGTTTATTTTTTGTTTGTTGTTTTTAAAATTCTTGTTTTGAATTAGATTTTGGTTTTTAAATTTTAACAAATTCTTTAAAAAACTCCAAAAATTCATAAAACCCCTTGCAAAAAGCAACATTTAAAGGTAAAATAAAAATAATATAATTCCATTTTCTGCAGATGGAATGTTTTAATTATTAAATGCGGAACAAAAAATATCTTATGAAAACTAAACAAACAACAGCTAAAAAAAGCAAAACAACCTCTAAAGATAAATCCACTGAAAAAACTAACGAACAGATAAAAAAATTAATTGAAAACTATGAGCTGGAAATTCCTAAACCGGGTGAATTAATTAAAGGAACGGTTATTGCTAAAGCTAATAATTCAATATATTTGGACTTGGGAGTTCTTGGAACCGGTATTGTGATGGGGCGAGAAATGAAAGATGGTCTGGGAATCGCTCAAAGCTTACGAAAAGGCGACGAGACTGAGGCTACAGTCATTGAAACCGAAAACGAAGACGGCTATATGGAGCTTTCCTTAAGAGAAGCCGGTTATGAAAAAACCTGGAAGGAGCTAAAAAGAAAAAAAGAGGAAGGCGAAGTGGTACCGACCAAAATTTTGGCCGCCAACCGCGGCGGATTAATGGTGGAAATCAACGGTATTACCGGATTTCTTCCGGTTTCCCAGCTTTCCAACGAAAACTATCCCAGAGTGGAAGACGGCGATAAAAGCAAAATTTTACAATTATTAAATAAATTCGTGGACACCACTATGAAAGTCAGGATTATCGATTTGGACAAAGAAAACGAAAAACTAATCGTTTCGGAAAAAGCTACCCGCTCCGAAATTGAGGAAAAAGAAGTAAATAAATTCGAATTAGGCGATGAAATTGAAGGCTTTATAAGCGGGATTGTAAAATTCGGCGTCTTTGTTAAATTTTCGCCTAAAGGGAAATCTTTTGATGAAGTTGACGATAAAGAAATGCTTGAGGGCTTGGTTCATATTTCCGAACTTGCTTGGCAGCTTATTGACGACCCGAGAGATATTGTAAAAATAGGCGAAAAAGTAAAGTGTAAAATAATAGAAATTAATAAAAACAAGATTTCTCTTTCGATAAGAGCGCTTAAAGAAGACCCTTGGAGTAATGTAGAAAAAAAATATAAAGTCGGCAGCGTTGTCGAGGGGCAAGTAACTAAACTAAATCCGTTTGGAGCTTTTGTTCAGCTCGACGAAAACATTCATGGTTTGGCTCACATTTCCGAATTAAACCGATTCGCAGCCGGCAGAAATATTGAAGATATATTGAAAGTAAATGAAAAATACAAATTCAAGATTTTATCTATCGAGGCTAAAAGTCATAGAATGGGGCTCTCCCCTTTTGTGGAAAAAAAACAAAAGCCACAAGAAGAAGAAAATTCAGAAAAATCCAACACAAAAGTAACGGAAAAAGAACAAAAAGAAGAAAAATCCTCAACTAAAAAGCCCAAAAAAGCTCCAAAAAAGTCTGCGGTTAAAAAAAAGCAGGAACCAAAAACGACTAAGAAAAAAGTCTCGGCCCCGAAAAAGAAAGCATCTTCTCAATCAAGCTCCGGCAAGTCCAAAACTTCTAAAAAGAAAGTTAAAGATGAAACCAAAAGTAAAAGTAAAGCTAAAAGCAAAAGCAAAAGCAAAAGAAAGACCAAAGGCGCCAAATAATAAGGGATACCAATCGTTTTTTTTGTCATCAATCCCGCGCCAGCCAGCGGGCCTGGGAGATAACCGCCACTATCTATTAAATAATGAATCCTTTTGTTTCCAAAGTTAACCAAACTATCAAAAAAACCGGTTTAATCAAATCCGGGGATCGATTTTTATTAGGTCTTTCCGGCGGTCCTGATTCGGTTTTTTTGTTTTGGATTTTTAAAAAACTCCAAAAAAAATATAATTTTTTCTTTGAAGCGATTCATGTGAATTATCAAGTCAGAGGTAAAGACTGCCAAAAAGAGGAACGACTCTGCCAAAAGCTTTGTAAAGATAATCAAGTTAATCTCTATATTTATAAGGTTCCTAAATCCAAAATCAAAAAAAGCCAAAACTTTGAACAAACAGCTCGAAAAATTCGTTATAAAGCTTTTTTAAAAACGGCTTTTAATAATTATCAAAAACTTGACATCAAAAAATTTAAAAATTCCTTTAAAAACAATTATTTACGCCGGCCGGCCAAAATTGCTTTAGCTCACAATCTTGACGATCAAGCTGAAACCGTTATTATGAACTTCTTTAGAGGAAGCGGATTAAAGGGAGTGGCGGGTATGCGATTTTCAAGAAAAATCGGAAATAATCTTGAAAAAACAACCGTTATAAGACCTTTATTGAAAATTCCCAAAAAAGAAATTGAATCTTTTCTTAGAAAACAAAATATAAAATATTGCCTGGACCGATCAAACTTAAATCAAAAGTTTAAAAGAAACAAAATTCGCCATCTTCTAATTCCTTTAATCGAAAAGGATTTTAATTCCAATATAAAGCGAAGTTTACTGAAAAGCTCTTTGCTTTTTCAACAAGCTTATGAAATTGTTCAAAAAAACGCTTTAAAAAAATATAAAAAAGCTTTAGTAAATGAAAATCTTGAATCAAAGGAAATTAGCATTGATTGGAAAATTTTGAAAAAAGAAATGCCTTTGATAAAATCCGGCGTTGTTAGAATAATCATAAAAAAAATTAAAGGTAATCTAAAAAATTTAAATTTTGCAACGCTTGAAAAACTTATTAATTATTTGGAAAACCCTCAAAAAAAAGGCGATTTTAAAGAAATCAAAAGTTTGATTGTTTTTAAGAAAAAAAGTATAATTAATTTTAAGGAATCAAAGAATAAACAGCAATATAAATGAGAGGATTTGGCCGCAAAAATAAACTGGGGCAATTGATTTATTTTCTCATTTATTTCTTAAGATAACCTTAATATATAAATAGTGCTATTTGTTTGGAATTTAAATTTTATCTCCCTGCCGACACTGGGCAGACAAGGATAAAACAACAAATTGTCACTACTTGATCAATATAATAAACATAGGAATAATTAAAATAATTTAAAAATGAATAAATTTATAAAAAATATAGCTATTGCCATTTTCGCTTTCATTGTGATTTCTCTGCTTTTTGCAATGTACAATAATCCTGCCGGCAAGCCCCGGGAAATTTCCTTAAGCGAGTTGGCACAAAAAATCAATAATGACAAAGTTCAAGAAATTTTGATTTCCGGTAACAAATTGGAGATAAAAAGCCAAGATCAAGAATTCAAATCACAAAAAGAAGCTGAAACCGGTTTAAGCGAAACTTTGGTAAATTTTGGAGTCCAAAAAGAAAAACTAAGAAATATTGATATTAAGAATCAGGATAACAGCGGCACTAAATTTATTTTAGGAACTTTAATCCCATTTTTATTTCCTTTCATTTTAATCGGGCTTTTCTTTTGGTTTATTATGCGTCAAGCTCAAAGAGGAAACAGTCAGGCTTTAAGTTTTGGCAACTCCAAAGCCAAAATGCAAGATCCCAAAAATAAAAAAAACCGAGTGACTTTTGACGATGTGGCGGGTTTAAAAGAAGCCAAAGTTGAACTCCAGGAAGTGGTGGAATTTTTAAAATTTCCTAAAAAATTCCAGAAACTGGGAGCCAAAATTCCCAAAGGTGTTTTATTGGTGGGGCCTCCAGGCTGCGGGAAAACCTTGCTGGCTAAAGGAGTAGCCGGTGAAGCCAATGCTCCGTTTTTTCACATTTCAGGTTCAGAGTTTGTGGAAATGTTCGTAGGAGTGGGAGCCAGTCGGGTGCGCGATCTATTTAAACAAGCCAAAAAAAACGCTCCGGCTATTGTCTTTATTGATGAAATTGATGCTGTGGGCAGACAGAGAGGAGCCGGTTTGGGCGGAGGTCATGACGAAAGAGAGCAAACCTTAAATCAAATTTTAGTGGAAATGGACGGCTTTGACACCAAAGATAATGTTATTGTGATTGCTGCCACCAACAGACCTGATGTTTTAGATCCGGCCCTGCTTAGACCCGGCCGGTTTGACAGAAATGTGGCAATAGACAATCCCGATATAAGCGAAAGAGAGCAGATTTTAAAAATTCACGCCAGAAAAAAACCTTTGAAAAAAAGCGTTAATTTAAGAAAAATAGCGGAACGAACCCCGGGCTTTTCCGGAGCTGATTTAATGAATCTTATGAATGAAGGCGCGATTTTAACTGCCAGAAGAGGGAAAAAACTAATCGGAATGGACGAATTAATTGAATCTATCGAAAAAGTAATGCTGGGACCAGAACGCACCACCAGGATAATAACCGACAAGGAAAAAAGAATAACCGCTTATCACGAAGCTGGACACGCCTTAATCGCTCATAGCCTGCCCAACTGCGACCCGATTCATAAAGTTTCCATTATTTCACGGGGTAAAGCTGCGGGTTATACCTTAAAATTACCCACCCATGAAAAATATTTCCAAACCAAATCGGATTTTTTGGATGAATTAGTGGTTTTACTAGCCGGGCATACCGCTGAAAAAATGATTTTTGATGATGTAACCACCGGAGCTTCCAATGACTTGGAAAAAGCAACTAAAATCGCCAGGAATCTGGTAACCAAATTTGGAATGAGCGATCTTGGTCCAATAGTTTGGGGCGATAGAGAAGACACTGTTTTTTTGGGAAAAGAAATTCATGAATCAAAAAACTATTCCGAACAAATGGCTTCCAAAATTGATAAAACCATTAACGAATTTATCAAAAAAGCCCAAACCAAAGCCCGAAAGATTTTAAAACAAAATAAGAAAAAACTGGAGAAAATAGCCAAAGTTTTATTGGAAAAAGAAACCATTGAACGAGAAGAGTTTGAAAAACTTTTAGGCAAAAAAGCGATAGTAAAAGCTTCTTAAAATAAATCAATAAAGGCTGGTTAAGTTACTTTTACTTGAAGATATTTAAATAATGAGCTATATTAATTAATATAATAAATTAGCTAATTTTTAAAAAAATCATGAAAAAAAATCAAAAACAAAAAAAAGAAATCAACTATATGGGGTTGGTTAAAAGAGCCTTTAATATTACTAAATCGCATAAATTTTTATGGATTTTGGGAATTTTAGTGGCTATGGGATCCGGCGGCAGCGGAAACTTTAATATAAGCGACTTTTCCTCAGATGAATCCGAACAAACAACTGAAGCAATCAGCGAAGTTGCTCAAGATATGTTAGCTTTTTTGCAGGACAACTGGGGGCTGGTTACAGCTGTTGGTTTGCTGTTTCTGATTATAATTATCGCAATTAAAGTATTAAGTCTAATCGCCAGAGGAGGTTTAATAGACGCAGTGGACAAAATCGATTCCGATATGGAAACCGGCTTTAAAAAAAGCTTTAAACAAGGAGCTGGTTTTTTTTGGAGTTTATTCGCTTTAGGGCTTTTCAAATTCATGGTAACCCTGGCTTTGGCGGCTGCCATAATCATTCCCTTTTTCCTATTAATTACCACTTTTGCCATTACTGAACTTTCGGCTGTTTCTATAATTTTGGGAATAATTTTATTATTTATCGGATTATTTTTATTAATTATTCCTCTAATTTTCATAGGTATTTTAATTCATTTTGCCACTTTCTATGTGGTGGTTGCAAAACAAAAATTCGCTTCCTCCCTTAGTCTGGCTTACAACTTAATCAAAAACAATATTTGGCCCATAATCCTGGCGGGGTTAGTATCCTTCGGAATCTCTATTTTGTTTACTCTGGGATTAATTTTACTGATGATCCCAGTATTTATAATAATCACACTAATGGTTGTCGGTACAATTGCCTTGGAGCAAAATTTGCTACTAGTTATTTCAGCTATAATTTTAGGAATAATTTTCATCCTTGCCTCTCTTTTGATATCCGGAATCTTTACCGCCTTTAAGTTAGCCTACTGGACTCTATTTTTCAAAGAAATAGCAACTGAAAAAATCGATAACAAAACCAAAAAAGAACAAGAGGAAGAGGAACAAGCCAAACTCAAAGAAAAGCCTAAACCAAGCGAGGCACCGGTAGCTTAATTGATTTAATTCCACCCATTTTTATTCTAAAAACAAAGAATAAAAGAATAAAGGTTCATTAATTCAATCAATAAGCTATAAGAAAACAAAAAAAAACCGATTCCTTATCTTTAATTTTTAAGAAAAATCTCTCTAAGTTTTAATGGATTTTATCAATTTTAAGCCGGAAACAAAAAATTATCAACCTTTCCAGTAAGAAATTAATTAAATATGAATAAAAGTATAAGCATAATTTTGATTATTGCCTTGTTTTTTTTGGTAATTATTAATATTTTTGATATTCCCATCCCTTTTTTTTCTGATAATTCCGATAATGATCAACAATATCTAAATCAAAAAGCTCAAGAGCTAAAAAAAGCCGATCGATTATCCCAAAAAAAACACTCTTTTTGTAATAATAGCTATTTTCCTTTGCCTTTAAATTCCATTTGGAGCTACAAAATGTTTACCAACGATCAAAAAGAGTTTTTGGAAATGACGGTGGTTGAAGGTTTAAATGGACAAAAAATTATGAAGTTTAATTTGATCGCTCAAGATTGGATTATTCAAAATAAAGTTCAGTGCAAACACAACGGTCTTATAGTTGACAATATTAATTTTTTATTCGGCAACAAAAAAGTAAACACCATCTCTACTCCTCTTGATATCGAGGGGATTTTTCTCCCAAAAAATTTTGAAAAAAATAAATTTTGGAATTTCAAAATGAAAGTCAAAAACGAAATTATGGATCCGCAAAAACCCGGAAAAATTATTGATTCTTTTGAAGAAGAAATAAATATCAATTTTAAATTTCTCCAAGAGGAAGAAATTGACATTTTATATAACAATCAATGGACCAAAAAAATCAATTCCGACTGGAAGATAAAAAGAATTAATCCGCAACCTCCAATCAATGAAGAACTATGTCAAGAAACTTTATGCGAACATGAAAAAAAAATCAGCTGCGATTTATGGCTGGCCGATCAAATCGGAATTGTAAAAACTTTTTGTGTAATTAAAGAAAAGGATAATCAATACACAACCTCGCTTGAACTAAAAGGACTTAAAATACCTTCCTTGAATTAAAGATTTCAGCTGATAGCTAAAAAAGATTATATCTTATCTATCCTTTTAATCTAAAAACTTAACCTAACAATCCGCCGATAAGAAAAAAGGTTATCAGTTTTGCCAGAGGAACAAGAATTAAGCCTCCTCCGAAAAATATAAAAGCAATCAAAAGTATAGGGCCATATTGAATTAAGAATTCTTTTATGTGATTTTTGGAGGGAGGCAGTAAGTTAAGTAAAATCTTGGATCCGTCCAGCGGAGGCACGGGAATTAAATTGAAAATTCCAAAAATTACATTTATCCAAATGATAATCTGTAAAAGACCGATAAATTCCAAACTCCAGGTGGCGGTAAAATTAGAATAAAAAACATCGAAAAACCTCCACACCAAAGCAACTATTATAGCTACAATAAAATTGGAGGCCGGACCCGCCAAACTAACCCAGGATTCGCCATAACGACCTTTTAAATTGTAAATATTTACCGGCACCGGCTTGGCCCAACCAAAAACAAAAGGAGCGCTGCTTATCAATAAAGCTGCCGGAACGATGATGGTCCCGAAAAGATCAATATGTTTTAAAGGGTTTAAGCTTAATCTGCCGCTATATTTGGCAGTGGAATCTCCTAACTTGTTAGCAATCAAAGCATGAGAAAATTCATGCACAGTCAAAGCTATAACAAAAGCGATAGCTTGGGATAAATAAAATAAAGAGTCTGCATTCATTGACTTTTTGTTTAATTTAATTAATAATACCTAATTATAAAGACTGTTTTATTTAAGGTTTTATTTTAAATAATCTAAATTATAATATAGGTTCTTCTATGGGCTGTAATTTTATTAAACCCGATAGCCAATATTATAAAAGAAATTCATCGCTTTGTAAATGTAAAGTTTCGGTCCGATATTTTTAAGTGCTTTAAAGGCTCCTGAAAGGAATGGGCAAAAAAATCGTGCCGCTTGTTAAATATTTAATTTTTTTATGGCCAAATCCTGTAAAATCTGTGGTAAATCTTATAACAAAGCAAATTATGTTAATAAGCTCAGAGGGCAATACAACAGATGTGGAATTAAAATTCAAAAACCCAACCTCCAAAAAAGAAAGATTGGTTCTTCCAGAATTTTAATTTGCACTGACTGCATAAAAACCATGGTAAAAATCGACAAACCTAAAAAAACAAAAGTCAAAACAAAGAAGTAGGAGCTTTTTTATTGAATTCTCTTGTTGTCTTACTTAAGTCTGTGTGGCTTTTTTTATTTTACCTGACCGTAAATTTTTACATCATCGGTGTTTGCATCAATAATTTTTGTTTTAGCCAATCTATCATGCAAAAGACGCTTTTTGGAAAGTAGAACTTTTTTGATAATTATAAGATAACCAAAGAACAAAATGCTTGAAACTATTGGAAACGGTTTTTTAATCAAAGCTTTCAAGGCCCCAAACTCTTCTATATTTGAAATATACTGACTCAAGCTAAACATAAAAAATCCAAATAACCCTAAAAACAATATAAATAATAATAACTTCACGGTTTCACGCAAAAAAATTCTTTTTAAATCCACACCGATTTTATTTAAAGAAACCACTCTGATTTCTACAAAAGCCTTTCCTAAAGTAGTGCCAAAATGATACATCATAAAAACATTGTAAACCAATAACAAAATCAAGTTAGTGATTATCATAACGGCCGGATTAAGAGAAGCAGGGCCCAAAAGCAGATTTGTTATTTGGGTGAAAACAAAAATCAATAAAATACTTGCCAGCTCCGCAATAATTAAATCAATTATAAAAGCCACCACTCTTAACCAGAATTTGGCTAATTTCGCCTTTCCGATATCTATATTTTCTTTCACTTTTAAAGAAAATTTATATAAATTCACATACATAGTAGGAACCACCACCAAAACTAAAATCGTAGAAAAAGTTAGACCAAAAATTATAGAAAATCCCATATTTCTCCAATTGGGATCCCTAATAGACAAAGGAAGTAGGCCGAAAACCGTGGTTGCGGTTGTTAAAAGTATTGGCTGCATTCTGGATTTACCCGCTCTGGTAACCGCTTTTAATAAATAATGCCCCTTTTTCCTGTTTAGGTTTACCTGATCAATTAAGATTATGGAATCGTTGACCACAATCCCCCAAAGTGAAATTATACCTACAAAAGCCGGTATATCCAAAGCCAGACGGCTAATGGTCATACCCCAGATAACTCCGATCATAGCTAAAGGCACAGTATAAACGATAATTAAGGTTTGTCTATAGGAGTTAAATTGGGTCACTAAAATAAAAATTATCAAAATAACTCCAATAAGCATTTTAACAAACATATCCATATATATTTCCTGAAGCTCTTGAGTTTCTCCTCCGTAAATTATTTCATAACCTGCCGGTAAGGGATAATTTCCAATGTTTTCTTTAAATTGAGCCATAACCTCATTAGGGTTATGCCCTTCGTCGGTTTTCCCGGTTATTCTAACCGCTCTTTTCTGATCAACTCTATTGATGGAACTTATGCTGGGCGATAGCTTTATTTGAGCTAATTCACCTACAGCTATTGACTGATTATCGGGCGTCAAAATCTGAATATTTCTTAATTCATTTATGTTTCGCACTTCATCTTGAGGATAAGAAATTCTTATCTTTATTTCTTCTCCTTGTCTTAAAATCTCCAAATCATCATTGCCCGCAATTCCGTTTCTCAATTCCAAAGCGACTTGCGCGGTGTTTAGACCATATTGGGCCAAAATCCGAGGTTGAAATTGTATCAAAAATTCTCCTGGCAGATACTCAAGGTCGCTTTTTACTTCAATAGTACCCTCCAATTCATCCAATTTGTTTTTCAAATCTTCAGATAAAGTTTCCAGCTGTTCCAAATCATCCCCTGCCACTCTAAATTCCAAAGGAGATCCCCCGGGGGGCCCGGCTTCCGTTTCCTGGATAGTCGCCTCTCCTGAACTGATTTGTTTTAATTTTTCTCTGGCTGTATCTGAAATTTCCGAGCTGGTGGCTTCTCTTTGTTCAGTCTCCACCAAATTGACGGTAACCGTAGCCTGATTTTCTCCTCCGGAACCGATAGAACTTACAAAATTTTCCACATGATCTAATTCCTGCACGATATCCTCTACTTTGGAAACGGTGTTTGCGGTTTCTTCCAAAACGGTTCCTTCCGGCATCTCAATCGAAATTGAAAACTGTTCCGCGTCAAATCCTCCAAAATCTCTTATTTCTAAAATTGCAATTTTAGGAAAGATAATTGAAATTATGGGAATCATTAAAGAAATTACCAAGCCCGCCAAAGCCAGGGATAAAATTCGAATTCTTTTGTTTCTCTTGTTGATTATTCTTTCAATGTTTCTATCATAAATTTCTATCAACCTTTCCATGCCTGTCTTTAAAACATTTATGGAAAGGGCCAATAAAAAAGTCAAAACAACGAATAGTCCTATGAAAATATTAATTATTAAGCCCTCAAAAGGAAGTGAAAATAGAACAATTAGGACCAAAATGCTCAAAATTAAAGTTAGGTATTGATAATGTTTATTTTGAATTATTTGATCCAAATATTTTTTCCTTTGTTTATTTTTAGTTTTTCCCTTGGGTTTTAAAAATGCTGCGCCAATTGCCGGAACAATTGTTAGGGCCACAAATAAAGCCGCTACCAAGGTCGATATCACCGTAATGGGAATTACCCGCATAAATTCACCCATAATCCCTTTCACAAAAAGCAAAGGGAAAAAAGCAGCCACTGTCGTAAGCATTCCGGAAGTTAGCGGGGCACTGTATTCTTTAACCGACATCATCGCGGCTTCATAACCACCGGTCTTATGTTTATTGATTTTTTCATACATTCCTTCCACAATCACCATTGCCGAATCCACTAACAATCCCAACGCCAAAACCAGAGAAAAAAGACTGATTCCATTTAAGCTCTGATCCGTAAAGGCCAAAACCGAAAAAGAAATAAAAAAAGAAAAGGGAATCGCCAGACTGGTTATAACCGATTCTCTAAAACCTACAAATAAAATTAAAAGAGCCAGAATAATTATGATTGTTCCAACCCCGTTTTCAATTAAAGTGTTGATACTATCTTCCGTGTACTCGGCGGTATCAGTGGTAACAATTATTTCAACATCATTGGGATAAACTATCCCTTTATTTTCATTGACTATTTTCCTGGCCTCTTCAGCCACTTTTGTTACATCTCCCCCGGTTCTTTTATATACATGTATCGAAACCGATTCTTCCGGTTCATCGCCTTCTATGGAAATCCTGGAAATTGTTTCAACTTCCTCAAAAGTTTCTTTGACTTCTGCCACATCAGAAACCTTAATTGTCCTGCCATCTTTTTGAGCAACCACCAAATCGGCTATTTCATCGGCTTTTTGAAATTGATTTTGAACTCTAAGAGCATAATTATAATCATTAATCTCAACAGAACCTACAGGGAAGTTGGTATTAAAAGCCTTAATGGTTTCGATTACCGAATTATTGCCAAGCCCCAGTTCGTTTAATTTTTCGGGATTTGCAATAACCTGAATTTCTCTTTCCTGACCGCCAATCACTTCCACTTTATTAACGTTTTGAATGCTTTTTAATTTGTCTTTTAGGTTTTTAGCGTATTCTTTTAGTTCTGATTTATCATAATTGTGGCCTCTAAGAGAAAAAACCAAAACCGCTATGTCGTCTACATTAAATTCCTGAACATTGGGATCGCTGGCATCCTGAGGAAGCTGCGGTTTAGCCTCATCAACCTTATCCTTTAAACTTCTAAGTGATTGATCTAAATCCTGATCAGCCTCAAACTCAACCTGGATTTGAGAAAAACCAAAACTGGAAGAAGAACTAATTTCTTCAATCCCATCCAAATCGGCAATTTGAGATTCTATCTCTTTGGTTACCTGCTCTTCAATATCAATGGGAGAAGCTCCGGGATAGGCTGTACTTACAATTCCAAAAGGAATTTCAACTTCCGGCTCCCTTTCTTTGGGTAAATTTCCGATCTGAAATATTCCCACCAAAATCAACAAAACAATCACCAAAAAAGTCAACTTTCTTTTGCGAATAAAAAAAGAAAGCGGAGATTTTTCAAAATCCCGCACTTTTTTTAAAACCTTTTCTTTTTCTTTTATTTGATTATGATTGTGCTTGTTGGTAGACATTAAAATTTCTAAATTAAAATTTTCAATTCCCGTTTTGCCGTAATCGCAAATAAAACTTTTAAATTCTAGGTTTCCTCATATTCTTCAATAATCTCTATCAAATCTCCGTCGCTTAAATTTTTACTGCCCTTATTAATTACCATATCCGAATTCTCCAGCCCGCTTATAATTTCCACATAATCGCCATAGACCCTCCCCAATTTAACCCTTTTGATTCTTGCTTTGTCTTGTTGTTTTACAAAAACACTGTTCCTGTTTTGTCCAATTTTTACAGCCGAAATCGGCAAAAAATAAGTACCTTGTCTGGCCTCAATCGGAAGATTGAACTGGGCTTCTACAAATTGATTGGCGCTCAAACAGGAAGAATCACTCAACCCTTTAAAATATTCAATGGTCAAAGCATATCTTAAATTAGAGGAGTCCGGAATTGAAGAAATATTCTTAACTTTGGCCATATGAGCGATGTTGTCGTTATTTTTACAATACACATCGACAATATCTCCTATTTCAATTCCTTGAATTTCTTCTTTTGATAAATGAACCACTGATTCTAAGTTATCGCTGGTTGAAATTTGGGCTACCATAGAACCAGCATTTAGATAGTCGTTTTTAGACAAATTCTTTGAAATTATAATCCCGCTGGAAGGAGCTTTAATAATTGTATTTTGTTGAGAAATCAAAGCCTGAGCGTAACCTTTTTCAGCCTGATTTAAACTGGCTTCGGCCTGTTCCTCTAAAGATTCTCCTCTGGCTTTGGCTTCATCTCTTGCTCTTTGGGCTTGTTCCAATCTTTCCTGAGCCTTTTTTATCGCGTCCTTATCGCCGCTTTCTTCAGCCTGTTCTAAGTTGATTTTGGCAACTTCCACATCGTTTTTGGCTATCTTGTAAATTTTTTCAGCTTGATCTTCAACGGCTTCCAAAGCGTCTTTGGATATTTCCACTGACTCGCCTGCATATTTTAGTTCCACCGTATTGGGATTAACCAAAGTAGATTGATCAAAAACCGCCAATACCTCGCCTTTTTTAACCTCTTGGCCGATTTCAAAATTATCTTTTACGATTCTACCTGAATAAAGAGTAAACACAGCTGTTTGATCTTTTGAATCAACTTTTACCGTTTTTCTTATTTTGGCAAATTTGGTTTTATCACTGTCTAAATCAATTGCGCTAACCTGCTTTACCACCGGCTTAGGTTCTTCCTTTTTGTCTTCCTCCCTACCCAATAAAAAAATTATTATTAAAACTATCAAAACCGTTACAAAAAAAAGTAAGAGCTTTGTCTTGCTTTTTTTATCTTGATTATTACTGGAATCTTCCAGATTGTTCTTTTTGCGTTTTTTCACCACAAATTTAATTAAAACTAAATAAAATAAAACAAGCTTTTTAAGAACACTTGCTTTATTGAAACTGTCTCTAATTAATCAGCAAGGGGTTTTTATTTTAATCAGCCTTTATCCCTTCTATCCCTGTTATCCCTGTCTAATCGCTCCAAAGCACCCTGGTCAATCTTAATTTCAAAACAATAAAAACCTTAACCCACCTCCATCATTAAAGTATAAAATTTTATAAAAATCTGCAAACCCTTATAAATACTACAAAATAAAATAATTGTCAATTTTTTTGATAAGTTTGTTAATTTTTCTATTTATTTTTCTTCAATTCATTTAATATCTCAGGAAATCTAAATTCCAAAAAATGCCCCCGGTTTTCCAAAATTTCATAATCAACCCGGTTTTGTTTAAAATATTTAATGGAAGCTAAATCAATCCAGGGGTCATCGCTGGAAAAAAAAGCTAAAATTTTTTGACAATTTTGATGAACTTTACTCCAATCAATCGAGCTTTTAAAAACGGTTTTTAACATCTCAAACTGATCTTTTTGACCGCTAGCTGCGAAATTTCTTTCAATTTCCCCATCCGGGTCAATTAAGGGGTTAGCTGGCGCCACCAAATAAAGAGCTTTGATCTTTTTGTTAATTTTTGAACAAAAATAAGCTCCCACAAATCCGCCTAAACTATGTCCGATAATTATTGTATTGTCATTAATATAAGGTAAATAGACCTTGAGCTGATCAACCCAAGCTTCTAGCTTGGGATAAAAAGGATCCGGAAAATCCTCCAAAATAACTTTATAATTTATTTTTTCCAACTCCTTTTTTAACCAAGGAAAAAAATTACTTCCACTACTGGCTCCAAAACCATGAATAATAATAGCGCTTTTTTGATGCATAAAATTCAAAAAATATTATAAAAAAACTACAACTTACGCACTTGGCAAACTTAAGAACCTGTAAAAACAAAAACAATTTTTTTAAGAATCGCCTTTTTTCCAATTACAGCCTTTTTTGGAGCACTTCTCCTTCCCGGTTTTTGGATCAATAATCACAAGGGAGTTGCATTGTACACATCGGTCGCCGGTTGGTTTGCCGTTCATGGCGTTTCTACAGTCAGGAAAATTATTGCAAGCCCAAAAAATTCCTTTTCTTGACTTTTTCTCCACAATTTCCCCAACATTACACAAAGGACAGGTAACATTTGATGAATTTTCTATTTTTTTAATATTTTTGCACTCAGGGTAATTGGAGCAGCCTAAAAACGGACCCCATCTGCCTCTTTTTATTTCCATTTTGGCCCCGCATTTTTCACATTTCACCTCTCCGATTTCTTTTTTAAGCTCTCTGTCTTTTTTTTCATTTTCTTTTTGATTGGGGTCCTCGGTATATTTACATTCAGGATAACCGCTACAAGCGTAAAATTTACCAAAACGGCCAAATTTCTCCACCAAAGAACTTTTGCATTTAGGACATTTTTTATCGATTTTTTTCTCATACTTTTTTATCTTTTCACCTCTGGTTTTAACCTCCCGAGAAAAAGGTTTATAAAAATCATCAATGATTTTTACCCATTCTTTATCACCTTGAGCAATTTTATCCAGATTAGATTCCATCTGAGCGCTGAATTCATAATCAACGACTTTAGAAAAATTCTCCACCATTAAATCGTTTACCAGATAACCGATTTCTTTGGGAAAGTATTGCTTATTTTCATCTTTTTCCACATAACCTCGATCAACAATAGTGCTAAGAGTTGGGGCGTAAGTGGAAGGCCGGCCAATTCCGTATTGCTCAAGGGTTTTAATTAAACTGGCGTCATTGTAGCGAGCCGGTGGCTGAGTAAAATGTTGAGTGCTGTTTACCTTTAATAAACTTAAAGCTTCTTTTTCTTTTAATTCAGGCAGTCTGGTTTCTTTAATTTTAAAATTCTGGCCATAAGCTTTCAAAAAACCATCAAACTTAATCACAGAGCCGCTGGCCAAAAGCTTTATCTTTTGATCTTTGGATGCAACTTCATAATTAACTTTGTCAAAAATCGCTTCTCGCATTTGACTGGCAATAAACTTTTGCCAAATAAGGTTATAGAGCTTGAATTGTTTTGGATTAAGATATTTTTTAATTTCTTCAGGGGTTTTGTTGGGATAGCTGGGTCTGATTGCTTCATGGGCTTCCTGTGCGCCTTTGGTTTGGTTGGTGTAATATCTGGGTTTTTCTAAAACATATTTATTGCCATATTTTTTTAAAATCACTTCTCTGGCTTTATTTAAAGCAGCCGGGGCAATATTTAAAGAATCGGTTCGCATATAGGTGATCAAACCGGTGCTTCCTTTATCCAATTTAATTCCCTCATAAAGCTGCTGGGCCACCATCATTGTCTGTTTGGCTGAAAACCCTAATTTGGAAGCCGCTTCTCTTTGTAGGGTGCTGGTTTTAAAGGGAGGCGCCGGGTTTTTTTGAGTCTGTTTTTTACTAACTTTTCCAATTAGATAATCCTTTTTTTTAATTTTGTTTTCCAACTCTTTAGCTTGTTTTTTATCTTTTATATCGAATTTTTTAAGTTTTTTGGGGTCTAGATAATTCAACTGAGCCAAAAAGATATTGGGGTCATTTTCCATTGCTTTGTCTGATTGAGCTTTTTTTTCATAACCGCTTTTAGAAAAATTAGCCGCAATATCCCAATATTCTTTAGGTTTGAATTTTTCTCTTTCTCTTTCCCGCTCCACAATCAATCTTAAAGCCACGGATTGAACCCGGCCGGCCGACAAACCATATTTGATTTTTTTCCAAAGTAAAGGAGAAAGGGTGTAGCCCACCAATCTATCCAAAACCCTTCTGGCTTGTTGAGCGTTAAATAAACTCAAATTAATATCACGGGGATTTTTCAAAGCCTTGGTAATAGCAGAATTGGTTATTTCGTGAAAAGTAATTCTTTCAAATTTCATTTTTGGGGCATACCTCTTTATAATCCACTTTAAGTGAAAGGCTATGGCCTCCCCTTCCCGATCTTCATCAGTGGCAAGGATTACTTTTTTGATCTTTTTTTGTTGAATAGTGTCTTTGATGGATTTTAAGGCTTTAGCGGATTTTTTAGAAATAGAATAAGTTGGCTGATAGTTTTTTTCCACAGCCACCCCCATTTTACTTGAAGGCAAATCTCTCACATGACCAAAAGAGGACAAAACTATATAGTCTTTTCCTAAATATCTTTTAATGGTTTTGGCTTTGGTTGGCGATTCTACAATTACCAATATCATTTAATATAAATAAAAATTAAAGTTTTTAATCTAAATTGGGAATTAATGGACAAACCCATATTGATTAATCCCTTAAAAAAATCACCATCGGCTCGGATTTTTGTTGGCAATCTTTTTAAAATCTTAACGCAATTTACAATAAAACGATTTTAATTCAAATTAATTAAAATAAAAAATAATTTTTGTCAAATCAGATTTTTAAAAAATTTAAAAAATAACTTTAAAGCCAGTCAAAAATTATTATTATTTCCCTAAATTATAGGTTAAAATTTAAAAATAACAAAAAACAATAAATTTAAAATTAAAAAATCATTAAAAAATAATAAAAACGGTTGCTTTGTTTTAAAAAGGTTTCTATACTAAATAGCAACCGACTGGATGATTTTAAAAATAAAAAGTTCGATTACTGCTATCTACTAATATTAATTTTCTTCAATAGCTTAATTTTTCTTAAATGAGGCAATGTCCAACAAACTTTTTTCTTTAATTTTTTTATATTGGTTTCAAGCGCAATAATTGTTTTTGTCTTTTTGTCTTACATTTCATTAACATTATCAAGTTCAAAGATAACAAAATTTCCAATAACCGGTCAAATCAAACCCATATAAATGCTGAAAAAGAAGTTGATTCGGTTAAGGAAAAATTAAAAACAAACATACCGGTTCAAAAAATAATAACTCCCCACGACTTTAAATTTGACAAGGAGGGGTAAAAAGCTCTTTACAAAATCAACAACTTGTACTATTTTAAGGAGTCATTGTCGGCCTTTTTATTAATTTTGAAAAAAGAATGAAAATTATAAATAAGAGATTAACTCTAAAAGAATTTGAAAAATATATTCATA
>WJJL01000025.1 GCA_014729725.1 Candidatus Moraniibacteriota bacterium
AGAAAGCTATGTCAAACATTTACTCAAAAACAACATTTACGGCGTTGACATAAACGAGGAAAGCGTTGAGATTACAAAACTTTCTCTATGGCTAAAAACCGTCAAAAAAGGCGAAAAATTAACGGTCCTTAAAGATAATATCAAATGCGGAAACTCCTTAATCGACGACCCCGAAGTCGCCGGAGATAAAGCCTTTAAATGGGAGGAGGAATTTAAGGAAATAATTCAAAAATCATTTGTCGTGATTGAAACTAATGACTTCATAAGATATTTTAGGAAAAATGATTCTAATTTTAAAAAGTTACTAGACTATGCCAAACAAGGATTAATTGAACTAAAACCAACAACAAGGGTTACTTATGAAATAGGAGGACCAAAAAGCAAATCAGTCAATAAAAAAGAAGAACTTGAATTAATTAATTCATTTGATTTACAAAACACTGTTAATAGATGGGATGTTTCTATTTGGGATAGTGATTATTGGGTTGGTCCAAAAGAAGAAGAAGCTTTTAAGAAAGCTAAGCAAATAATTTTTGGAAACCAAAAATTAAATGAAAATCAAAAAATAGATGTTGATCATTTTGTTGCAGCTTTAGGATTAGGCAAAGAACAAAAAAAAGCTGATTATTTTATCACACATAATACAAAACAATTTGTAAAAGGGGGAAAAAGAGAAAAACTAGAAAACGAATTTAAGATAAAAATCAGAACTGTTGAAGAATTTATTGAAGAATTCCACAAAATTAGAAGTGGATTTGATGTAATTGTGGGTAATCCGCCATATTTAAGAATTCAAGGGCTTAGAGATAGCCACAAAGAACAATCAGAATTTTATGATAAAAATTATATTTCGGCGACTAAAAACTATGATATTTATGTGTTGTTTATGGAGAAGAGCTTTAAATTAATTAAAAATGATGGTGTTGTTAATTTTATTTTGCCTCACAAATTTATGATTTCCGAATTTGGTGAAGGCATAAGAAAATTTTTATCGGAAAATAAAGCAGTAAATCAAATTGTACATTTCGGCTCAAATATGGTTTTTGAAGATGCTTCAACTTATACTTGTGTAATTAAACTTTCAAAAAATAATAATAGACTCAAATTTACTCATATTGAACCCCGGGGGATTTTTAATAAACTCAATTTCGACCACGTTCTATATGAAAAAATATCAAATTCAAATTGGAAATTACTTGGAACAAAAAAACAAACTATTTTAGATAAAATTGATAGTCAAAAACAAAAGATCAAGGATATATTTGTAAGAATTTTCCAAGGAATTGCTACAAGTGCCGACAAAATATATTTAATTAAAGGTAAAATTAAAAACGGTTATTTAATTGGATTTTCGGATCAATTACAAAAAGAAGTGAAATTGGAAGTTGGTTTTATAAAGCCTTTATTAAAAGGTGAAAATGTTTCGCGATATTTACCGCCAGAAAATCAATATTGGGTTATTTTTCCTTATAATTTAAAAGATGGTAAAGCGGTCTCCATGCAAGAAAATGAAATTAAAGAAAAATATCCTTTGGCTTATGAATATTTAAAAGAAAATGAGGGAATGTTAAAGGCGAGGGAAAAAGGAAAATTTGATAATAATGGTTGGTTTTTGTTTGGACGAAAGCAAGGGATTGATTTTGTTGAAAAAGAAAAAATTATTACACCAGAAATTTCATTTGGCGGAAATATGACTTTTGATGAAAAAGGTAAATTTTATCATACAACAACATGTTATTCGTTAGTTAAAAAAGATGATGTTAAAGAAAATTATAAATTTTATTTATGTTTGTTAAATTCTAATTTATTGTGGTTTTTTCTTCAAATTACCGGGACCGAATTAAGAGGTGGATATTTTCGATATAAAACAAAATACTTGGAACCGTTTGGATTGCCAAAATTAGAAAATATTGAGGATCAACAACCCTTCATTGAAAAAGCCGATTTAATGCTTGAATTAAATAAAGAATTGTATGATAAATTAAATGAGGTTTCGGAGTTTTTAAAGCATAAATTTGAAATCGAAAAAATGCCAAAAAAGCTTGAAAAGTTTTATGAGCTGGAATTTGGGGAGTTTGTAAAGGCTTTGAAGTTAAAAAAAATAAGCATTGAAAAGGAAAGCGAGCTTATGAAATATTTTAATAAGAACAAAGAGGAGTTAAAGGCTTTAAAAGAAAAAATCGATAACGAGGATAAAATAATCGATGATATGGTCTTTGATTTATACGGCTTAACCGAAAAAGAAAAGCAAATTGTTTTAGAGGGATAAATAATAAATAATAAATTTTAAATGTTATATTATGCAATTTAATCCAAACAATAACGATAACCCGAATAATAACAATCAAGAAGAGGGAAAAGAAAATAACATTGTCGGACTTTCCGAAACTTTAAATAATGAGGTTAATTTTTCCGATAACTTAAATAGTGAAGAAGTGCTTGATAGAGATGGAAACGTGATTAATTTAGATCATGACTCTTATAGCAAGAAAGAACACGAACCAAATAATAATTAATAGGACCAAACTAAAAATTTAAAAAAAAGATGACTTTGGTAAAAGAAAAAAAAGAAAAGAAAGATAGTAATTATAAAAGCTGGATAGATAAAGCTATAAGGTGGAAAGCAACCCCCAAAGATTTAAGGGACCCCAAAACGGTTATTGAATTTTGTAAAAAGAATGAGATAAACCGGAGAGAATTTTATCGAGAATGTGACAAGAAAGAGTTTAAAGATAAAATACTTGATAAATCTTTAAATAACGTACAAAACAACACTCCCAATATTTTACACAAATTGTCACAAATAGCCGAAAATGGAAATTTAAGAGCAATCGAGATGTATTTAAAATATATCTTAAAGTTACAAGATGTTAAGGATAATACTTTCGGTACAAAAGATTATAAAATAGAAATAATACAAGTCGATGGAAGAAAATAATTTAAATTCTAATTTTGATACTGAAAGCTTAATTAAGCTTATTAAGCAAAGCTCAAATTTTGAAGAAAAAAAAGACGATAAAGATTTAAATTATGTTATTTATGCAAGAAAATCATCGGAAGGTGACGAAAAACAACAAAGATCATTACCGGACCAGATAGCCGAAGCAAAAGAATTTGCAATAAAAAACAAATTAAAAGTTAAAGCAATTATTCAAGAAAAATGCTCGGCTAAAAATTCCAGAGTAAGACCAAAATTTAATGAGATGATCAAAAAAATAAAAAATGGTTATTACGATGGAATTATTACTTGGCACCCGGACCGATTAGCAAGAAATATGAAAGACGCCGGAGAAATAATTGAAATGCTAGATAAAGAAATTATAAGAGATTTAAAATTTGTTACTTATACTTTTGAAAACAACGCCACCGGTAAAATGTTACTCGGCATATTCTTTGCTTTATCAAAACAATATTCAGATCAATTAGGGGTAAATGTTAAACGAGGCAATAAAATACATTTAGAAGAGGGGAAAATCTTAAATAAAGCGAAACGAGGTTATTATAAAGACAAATTAGGCTATATGCGACCAAACGGCAATAATTTCCATTTAATCAAAGAAGCTTTTAAAATGAAGCTTGACGGTAAAAAAAATAAAGAAATATTAAAATATTTACTTGATAATAAATATAGTGAAAAAGACAAAGAAGGTAAAAATAAGATCATTAAATTAAAAATTCAAAGAATCGGTGAATTTCTAAAAGATCCGGCTTATTGTGGAGTATTTAAACACGGTACTAATTTAATCGATTTAAATGGGGTACAAGGCTTTGAAAGAATGATTACAGTTAAAGAATATTTACAAATTAATAAATTTGATGATATAAACAAAGCTTTTAAATTAAAGAAAAGTCAAAGAGACGGGATAAAAGCGGATTTAATGAGAGGAATGATTAAATGCGGAGAATGTAAAAATCCCTTAACCGCCGGAATTACTACAAAAAAACTCAAAAATGAAAAATTAAAACGTTATTTATATTACAAGTGCGAATCAAAAGGCTGTAAAATGCAAAATAAGAGCGTTAGAGCAAGAATTATAACAAATTGGGTATATGACTACTTTGAAAAGCATAAATTCAAAAATAAGAGCTTATACGAACATTATTTAAGTCAAGTCAAAAAACAAACCTCTAAAAAATTGAAAGAATTAAAAAGTTTAAAAACTACACTTGAAAATCATAAAAGAAAAAACGAAAAAACCGTTACAGAGATTAAAAACGCTCTAAATACTCAATTTGATATTAAAAAAGATAAAATATTAATTAGCGAATACAAGAACGATTTAAATAAAAAATTATCGGAAATAGAAAAAATCAATCTAAAAATTAATAAACTTAATAAAGAAAAAGAGAAAATTAAAGAGGTCGGATTAAATTATAAAGAGTTTCTCGAACTCTTTGAAAAACTAGCATTAAACCTAAGAAAAATTAAATCAATGAAAGACCTTGATTTAATCATCAAAACTTTCTTCTCGAACTTTACAATAAAGGACAAAAAAGTGGCTAAATATAAACTTAAATCACCATTTGATAAACTAATAAAAAAGGATAAATTTATATGTATGCCGTGTATGCGGGGACGACCGGACTTGAACCGGCGGCCTACTGCGTGACAGGCAGTCGCTCTAACCAAACTGAGCTACGCCCCCAATTTATATATTTTTAAAACTTAACACCACTGCAAAACAATCAATTAAAATTTCTTATTTTTTTAAAAACCTTTTTTATAAAAACTTTCTCTTAGTAAAACATTTTTTGGAAATTTTTTTCATAGTAAATCTCCCTCTACGGCCTAAAACCTGAAATTTCTAGCGGTTAAATAAAGATGAAATTTAAATATTAAAGATTTTCTTTCAATATATAGGATTATAAAAGCTATATATTATTAGTCAATATTACATCTAATTTTCTATATAAAAACAATACTGATTGCTTGTTCAAAAAATTAACCTAAATTAAACAGACCCCAAGAGCTTTATTTGAAAAAAAATAAAACAAAGATAAAAATCAATTGTTATTTTGGACTTAAATGTTATACTTGTAAAAATATTGTTGCTTTTTTATCAATTTAAGACAAAAATCAAACAATAAAAACCCCTTTAAAAAAGCAACGATCTTGTTAAATTTAAATTACTTATAGATACTGCTATTTTGCCTGGAATTAACCCCTCCCCCACTGACAGGCAGGAAACAGCCTTATTTTAAAGATAAAAAACAATTATTACAAATACTACTCATCAATTAACAAAGAGTAAATGAAATCCTTAATAATCTACAAATCCATTCATAACAAAAACACCCAAAAAATCGCTAAAAAAATGGCCGAAACTTTAAACGCAAAATTACAGCAGCCTGAAGAGGTTGATTTAAAGGATATAGAAAAATATGATTTAATCGGTTTTGGCTCCGGAATCTACTTTGCCAAACATCATCGAACAATCCTGGACTTGGCAAAAAAATTGAAAAATTTGAAAAACAAAAAAGTTTTTATTTTTTCCACTTCCGGAATTAAAATTAAAAGCTATCATAAAAAATTAAAACAAATCTTAAAAGAAAAGAAAACAAAAGTCATCGGTGAGTTTTTTTGCAAAGGCTTTGATAATAACAGTTTCTTAAAACTTATCGGCGGAATCAATAAAGGAAGGCCTGATAAAAAAGATCTGGAAAAAGCCCAAAAGTTTTCCCAAAAAATGAAAAAATTTAAATAAATTTTCACTCCAGCAAACAAAGATTGTTTACCTTCCCAACCCCACATACTTAAACCCAAAAGAACGGATTTTTTCAGGATCAAACATATTTCTAAGGTCTATAAAGCTATCCCCTTTCATTTGACTCTTTAATTTTTCAAAATCGAGTTTTTTATATTGATCCCAATGAGTCAAAATCACAACGGCATCAGCCTCTTTAGCTTTACTGTAAATTGCGGAAAAATCCTTGATATATTGAACTTCCTGAGGCAATTGTTTTTTAGCTTCCTCAATCCCTTTTGGATCATGAGCTAAAACTTCATAACCTTTTTCAACAAGAGTGGGAATAATCGTCAAAGAACTGGCATCACGCATATCATCGGTGTTGGGTTTAAAAGTCAAGCCCAAAAATAAAATAGTTTTGTCAGTTTTTTTAATAGAATTCAAAATTTTATTTACCATTTTGGCTTTTTGGGCGATGTTGGCCTCATAAACCGATTCCAAAATTCTAAGCGCTGTGTTATTTTCCTGAGCGATTCGAAGTAAAGCGCTTACATCCTTAGGGAAACAAGAACCTCCGTATCCTGGTCCGGGGTTTAGAAAATATTTGCTGATTCTATGATCCAAACCCATACCCTTGGCTACATCCAAAATATTGGCGCCAAGGCTTTCGCTTAAATTGGCTAGCTCATTGATAAAAGCAATTTTGGTGGCCAAAAAAGCATTGGAGGCATATTTTATTAACTCAGCAGTTTCTATATTGGTGGCCAAAAAAGCACCTTTATCTTCTTTGCCACTATATTTTTCTTTGGTTTTTTCAATAATTGGAGAATAAATTTGACGCATCAATTCAGCGGCTTTATTGGTTTTAGTTCCAATTACAATTCGATCAGGATAAAGAAAATCCTCAATTGCCGCCCCTTCTCTTAAAAATTCAGGATTAGAGACCACATCAAATTTGGCTTTAGTATTTTGCTGCTTAATAATTCTTTGAACCTGGTTAGCTGTACCGACAGGTACGGTACTTTTATCCACTATCACTTTATATTCATCAAGGTAAGGCGCCACCTCTTTAGCAACTTGATAAACATAGGTCAGATCCGCATAACCATCCCCTCTTCTGGAACTGGGAGTGCCCACCGCGATAAAAATCGCTTGAGATTTAGATACCGCCTCTTCCAGCCTATCGGAAAAAAACAATCTTTTCTGCTTAAAGTTTCTTTTTACAATTTCCTCCAATCCGGGTTCGTAAATGGGAATAACTCCTTTTTTTAATTTTTCAATTTTTTCCTTATTGTTATCGATGCAATAAACAATATGTCCTACATCGGCAAAACAAGCCCCGCTCACCAAACCGACATAACCGGAACCCACTACACACAATTTTTTTTTATTTTTTGACTGCATAATTTTTTAATTAATCTTTTAAACTTTATTAATTTTTTTTAAGCGTTGATTTTGTCCTGATTGTAAAAAACAGACATTAAAACAAATAATTACCTACATTCTATCAACCGTTTTAATCCCCAGCAAATAAAAATTTTTCTTTATAATTTGAGCATATAACTTAACCATTAAAATTCTGGCGTTTTTCAATTTAGCGTCTTTTTCGCTATTTACCGGGACTTTATCATAAAAATTGGAAAAAGCCGTGGCTAAATCATAACAATACTGACATATATCTGAGATTTGATAATCCTGAGCGGCTTTTTTTACAATCTCATTAAATTTTAATAATTGCTTTAATAAATTCTTCTCCTGTTTTAAAAATTTAATTTCCATTACTTCTTTTAATTCTTTGGAGGAAGTTTTTTTCAATATATTTAAAGCTCTAACATAACTATACATTATATAAGGTCCGGATTGACCCTCCACTTTGACGCTTTCCTTTAAGTCAAAAACCATATCTTTTCTGGAATTAATTTTTAAAAAGGAATATTTAACCGCGGCCAAGGCCAGTTTTTCCGCAATTTCATTTTTAATTCCAACTGCCATTCCCTGCTCTCTTAAACTGATTATTTTTATAATCTCCTCTTTGGCTTTATCCATAACTGTTTCCCCTAAAACAACATTTCCCAAACGAGAGGACATTTTAATATCTTTAACGCTGACCATACCATAAGAAAGATGATATTGTTTGTCATCAAACAATTCTTCATCTAGCATTTTTTCCACCAAAAAAGTAATTTTAAAAAAATTCTCCTGTTCTCTTCCCACCACATGAATGGCTTTATCAATTTTTCCAAAATCGCTAAATTCTTTATAAGCCAAAGCTAATTCCTTGCCTTCATAAGTCGGAAGTCCCTGTTTGTTAACAAAAACTCTTTTATTTAAACCGTATTTTTCTCCGTCAAAAATCAAACATTGATCATCTTTTTTTAGAATCCCTTTTTTGTAAGCTTTATTGCAAATTTTAAGAGCTGCTTGGGCCATTTGAGATTCAAAGTAGAATTTATCAAAACCGGTATTTAATCTTTCATAGATCTGATCGAATTTATCCAGACTCCATTTTCTCTTTTCCAGCCATTCTTTTTTAATATCCGAATGCATCTGATAAATTTTTTTATTGATCTGATTAATTTCTTCTTTGGCCTTTTTGTTTTCTTTGTAAGCATTGGCTCCAATTACATAGCAATCAGCCATAAAATCCATTTTTTGGTCAATAGTCTTTAATTTTTTTTCAATGTCGGGATTTTGCTTTTTCTTTTTTTGAAGTCCGTAAAAAAATTTAGCGATATGAAGTCCAACATCGCCTTGATAATTGGTTCTTATAACACTAGCACAGCAAAATTCCAAAACCCTTGATAAAGACTCGCCTATAATAGCGGTCCTTAAATGACCAATATGAAAAGATTTAAAAGGATTCTGATCAGGAAATTCAATTAAATATTTTTTGTCTTTAAATAAATCAAGTTTATCTATTTTAAAATTGTTTTTTCTAAAATCGTTTAATCTTTTAATAAAAACCTTGTCTTTAAAGAAAAAATTAATAAACCCGGCTCCGGCGATTTCCATATCAAAGTAGTTTTTAAACTTTTTATCATTTTTCAAAAAATCTATTATTTCCAAAGCTATTTCTTTAGGGTTTCTACTCTCTTTTTTGGCTAACACCAAAGCAATATTGGTGGAATAATCACCAAAATTTTTTTCCTTGGGGTAAAAAACATCAAATTTAATATTTTTTTTATAATTTTTTAATCTTTTTAAGATAAAATCCTTCATAATAGTTTAAGCCAATAATTAATTTAAATTAAAAAAATAAGAATTTCCTCTACTAAAAAAACAGGTTTAAATTGATAATAACTAATTTACTTAAATTTTCAAATTCACAATCAATGAAAATGAGCAAGGATTTAAAATATTGGCTGGCAATTAATAAAATAGACGGAATCGGACCTCTTAATTTTAAAAAGCTTTATAAACATTTTAATACAATGGATCAGGTATGGAAAGCGAATAAAAGCACTTTGATAAAAAGCGGTTTAAGCGAAAAATTAATTATAAAATTTTTGGATCAAAAAAATAAAATCTGTCCTGATAAAGAATTAAGCGATTTAAAGAAATATCAAATTCAGGCAATAAGCATAAAAAATGATTTATATCCGAACTTATTAAAACAAATCTATGATCCACCCCCGGTTTTATATTTTAAAGGCTGTCTGCCTAAAAATACAGATTTAACCCTTTCGGTAGTGGGTAGCCGGGATTATTCAGATTATGGAAAAACCGTCTGTCAAAAACTAATTAAAGATTTAATGGATTATAAAATAAAAATAATTTCCGGCCTGGCAATCGGAATTGACACCATTGCTCATCAGGAGTGCTTGAAATCGTTTAATCAAACCTTTGCAGTCTTGGGGTGCGGGCTAAATCAAATTTATCCGTCCTCCAATTATAATTTAGCTCAAAAAATTATTAATTACGGAGGTTTAATCAGTGAACACCCTCCTACAGCCGATCCTTTTAAAAAACAAAACTTCCACGCCAGAAACAGAATTATCAGCGGCTTAAGTCGCGGGGTTTTAATAATTGAAGCTAAAGAAAAATCAGGTAGCCTAATTTCCGCCAATCACGGTTTAACCCAAAACCGAGAAGTTTTTGCGGTCCCCGGCAGTATCTTTTCCTTAAAATCCAAAGGTTCTCATAAACTAATTCAACAAGGGGCTAAATTAATCGATGATTTCAAAGATATTTTAGAAGAATTAAATATAAGACCCAAAAACCCAAAAAAAAATAAATTTCTAGAAAGCAAAATTCAATTATTAAATCCGCTTCAGCAAAAAATTATCAAAGAAATAAAAGATGATATAAAAAATTTTGAAAAATTAAAAAGAGCGCTTAATCTGGACTCTTCAAAACTGTTATCCAATTTAACGGAACTGGAAATTTCAGGATTAATTATAAACAGGCAGGGAAATTATTATTTTAATAAAAATCCATAAAAAAACTCCGCCCCAAATCGGATGGTTTGGGGCGGAGTTAATAATAAACTTCAATTCTTAAATCCTTTATATAGAACTACAACTGATCTTCAATCATCTCCTTAATCCTTTCCGTTCCAACCGCGCTTTGAATATATCTATCTCCGATAAAAACTGAAGGAGTGCCGGCTATTCCAAATTCCTCAGCTACCGCCAAATCGCCTTGAATGATTTGATTATACCTTTGCTCTTGCATACATTGGTTAAACTCATAACTATTTAAACCAATTTCAACAGCCAAATCAGTAAAAATACCTTCTTTGGCATCTTTAACACCCCATTGACTTTGACTGGCGAATAATTTATCGTGCATTTCCCAAAATTTACCCTGCTCATTGGCGCATAAACTGGCATGAGAAGCGTCAAACGCTTGAGGATGAATGCTGGTTAAAGGAAACTGATAAAACGAAACTTTTACTGTGTCTTTATAAGAATCAATAACCTTGGAAAAATTATCAGCAAACATTTTGGAATAAGGGCATTGAAAATCTCCAAAAATTAAAATTTCGGTATCAGCCTCTGGGTTGCCTAAAACTTCCACATCTTCCTGAAATTCAGGTAAAACAAGGTATTTATTAACAGGTATTCCGGCTTTGCTATTATCTAGAACATAATTTTCATCAACCTGATTAAAGATAACCTTTCCTTGCTCAAAAAAATCTGTATTTTCAACATCTTGTTCAAAAAGATAAGCGGGAAGTTTCTTTAAATCCAATTCTTCAATCAACTGCTCTCCCTGCTCGCTTTTTTGGTCTATTTTATCAACCACTAAAGTGGGGAATACGGATTTTTTAAGAGCAAGAAGAATTTGATCCTGTTCTTCCTGGCACTCTTTGCAATCCAAATCCGTTACAACTTTAGCTGAAACTATGGGTTCGTCTTTTAAAACCCAGGTTTTACCTTCCTTGGTTTCAAAAGCTCCGTCTTCTTCTATTGATTGAAGTTTGCTTACGGAAATTCCCTGACCAGAAATTAATTGGGCTACATCTACAAATAAGCTTCCAATGAATAATCCGCCCAGAATTATGGCCGCGGCCATTAAAGTTTGATTGGTTTTATTTTTGTTTTTGGAATCCATTTTCTTTTCCTTTGGTTGCGCATCCTCTTCATCTTCAATTTCTTCTTCGTCTTCTTCGTCATCATCATCTTCATCGTCGTCTTCGTCTTCGTCTTCGTCTTCTTCATCATCATCTTGATCATCAATGCTCTGATCATCTTCCTCCTCATCCTCGTCAATGTCTTCATCTTCTTCAAGCTCTTCTTCTTCTTTTTTGCTTAATTTTTTATTTTTTTCTTCTTCTAATTCTTGCTCCCTCCTTTTTTTCTTTTTATCACTCATGTCTATTTTTGGTTAATTTTTATTAATTTCTTAATTTCAATATATTTATTAATTACCGCAAGATCCCCCTTCGACCTGTTGAGGGTTAACAGCGGCCCCGGTTTGGGGATTATTTTTGGCTTTCTTTTTTAGCTCTTCTTCAATTTTTTCAAAATCCACTTCATTTTCAAATGTTTGAATAGAAGCATCATCATAGCCCATAGTAAAATGAGGTTTAAGTGAATCTTTTAAAAAGTAACCCACCAAGAAACTCAAAATAAAAAAAGCTATTAAGTACATCATTATATTTGTATTTTCATCTTTTGGCATGTTTTTTTTATTAATTATTATAAATATTTTATTATAAATATTGAAAATTAAATAAATTCAAAATTTGTTTACACCTATTTTATTTCGTTAAAAACATTGTGCTTTCTGCACTGTTTGCAAAACTTTTTCAGTTGAAGTTTTTCTTTTAATTTTTTCTTATTTTTTCGAGTAAAATAACCGACTGTTTTGCACTCTTGACACTTTAATTTTACAAAATTATCTTGAATTCTGCCCATGGTTTTCTTTAATTTTTTAATTTTTCACCGAGACATTAAGTTAGACTAAACTAAATAATCGAGATAGTCAAATTTAAAAATGATTTAAATATAAAAAATTTTAGTTCCTAAAATAATCAAAAACAAAACAATCAAAAAAACCAAACTGATTTTAAAAAAATTGGATAAAAAAATAATTCTTTTATTAAATCTAAGCTGCAAATAAGTCTTGATATCCAAAATAGCTTTATTGTTTAAACCAACCTGCTCTCCCAAGCTTATAGAATTAACGAAAAAATCAGAAAATAAATTACTGGAAATTAAACTCTTATTTAAAGAATTTCCTTGTTTTAATTTGTCGGAAATTTTCAAAAATTCTTTCTTGTAAAGCTCATTTTTCGTATCTTTAGCTAATTCAAAAAAAACAATAGGGATATACAAATCAGCCCAAAAAGAAGAGATTAAAAAAATAGTGGATTTTAATTCATAATAATCATAAAATAAATCCTTAACAAAAGGCAGTTTTAAGATCAACCAGTCCATCCAATATTTTAAATAATCAATCTTAGCTATTAAAAAAACAAAAAAACCTGTTAAAAAAACAATCGTTAAAGAGGTTAGGAAAAAATCCCAATTCAAAACTTTAAACCACAAAGCGCTTAACCAATAAAGATTTATTATTAAAAATAAAAAAACCAAACCCAAAGGAAAGAAAATTTTTGATTTTATTTTTTTGCTTATACTGTTTTGGGTTTGATATTGATCTATTACAATTGCCAAATAATCCTCAATTCTTTGGGTCTTTTGACCCGCTTCAATAATTTTTATATAAAAAGATTTTAAAAATCCATCCTCTTTTAAGATCTTGGAAAACTTTATTCCCTGTTTTATTTTTTGATAAAAAACTTTTAACTTATTATTCAACGGCCTGGAATAAAATCTATTATTCAAAATCTTTATGGATTCTTTAATTGAAAAATTACAATTTTTGATCAAAGAATTTAATAATTTCAAAAAAGCAAGTTTTTCCCAATCCTTGATTTTAATAAAATTTCTTTTTTTAAAATCCTTTTTTGTTAACCCGATTTTTTTAACCAAAATTTTCTTACTTTGAAAACGCCAAATAAGCTCCTCTTTATTGGAGACATTTATAAAACCAAAGATTTTTTTTCCATTGTTTAATTTTGTTCCCTCAAAATAATAAAGCATACTTTTATTAAGATTAATTTAAATCCCTTATTCTTGTTCTTGGCTTAATTTTAATAATTCATCAAAAGAAATTATCCCCAGTAAAGCTTTAATAAAGCAATCTTGATAAATGGTTTTAAAACCAAAATTCTGCAAATCTCTTTTTAGTTTTAAAAACTTCTTGGAATTATAAAAATCGACTTTCAAAATGGACTTGGCAATCTCATTTGTTAAAGGAAGCAACTCATAAATACCGGTTTTGCCTTTATGTCCCTTATGATTACATTTAGCGCAACCGCTACCTTGATAAAAATCAAGCTTTTCCAGGTTTTTTAACTTCATCAAATCTTTTTTATCATAAGAGTCATCTCTAGCTAAATTCTTCAAGAAAAAATCATAGTCTGTAATTTTTCTTATAATTTCAGCTTCTTTCTGGGAAAGTTTAATTTTTTTTATACAATGAGGACAGATTCTATTTACTAACCTTTGATTGATGATCAAGCCTAATTGTGAAACGGCAAAAGACAAATCAATCCCAAACAATTTAATTTTTTTTAAAACTTCTAGAGAATCCTTGGCTTGAATCGAAGCTATTAAAAAATTTTTCAAAAAAGCATAGTCAAAAACCGATTCGATGATTTTAGGATCTTTAATTTCGTCAACCACTAAAACATCCAGATCCTGATTCCTGGCACCAGAAATCAAATCTGAAAAATTTAAACCTTTTTGAGGATTTATTGCGGTTTGGTTTACCCCTTTAATGTTAAATTCAATGCAATCTTCGATTGTTCCAATGGAAAGATGTTTTTGGTTTATCTGATCAATTAAAGAATACAAAGTGGTTGACTTGCCTTGTTGGGACGGAGAGCTTACTAAAATCATCTTTTGATTCGGATTAGCTAATGTTTCAAAGATCAGACTGGTGTTTTCCTGTCGCAATCCTATAAAATCAAAAGTCAAGCCTTTGGAAAAATTATCCAATTGAGTTAGAACTATTCTTTCCCCTGTAAAAGAAGGGGTTACCAATGTTTTGTAGGTTATATTATAATTTCCAAAAACATCCAGCCTGGAACTTTGTTCGATATTTAATTTTTCCTTGTTAAGTAAAGACAAATCTTTGATTTTACTGGAAATAAAAGGATAAATTCTGGCCGGAACCGATAAAATTTTATGCAATTGATTATCAATTCTAAAGTAAATCATTATTTCCTTTTTACCGGGCTCAAAAATAATTTGTTTGGCATTTTGAGAATTAGCCAATTTAATAATTTGAACCAAAACATCGGTAATTGCCAAATCTTTTGAGGCTATTCGGGATTGATCCTGTTTTAAGTAAGGTAGTTTTTGTAAAAATATTTCAAAATCTTTTTCTATATTATTTATAAATTTTCTTTCCAGATAGTTTTTATAAAGATCAAGAAAATAATCTATAGATTCTTTTCGGGTAATATAAAGATTAATCTTATAATTTTGTTTACTTTTTATTTCTTCAATATTTTCAATTTGATCAGGATCAATTAAAGCAACATCGATTACCTTGTTCTTTCTGGCAAAAGCTATCAGATTATTTTGTCTGGCTATATTGTAGGGAATGGTATTTAGGATATCAGTTTCAATATGAAAATTTTGTAGATCAATATAGGGAAGGTCATAAAATTCCCTGATTAAAAAAAGTAAATCCTGTTTATCGACAATTTCTTTTTCATACAAATAATTAATTAAACTAGAATCTGTCTGTTTAGTGAAAAACTCATTCAGCGCTTGGGGCTTAACCAATTTCGACTGCTTAAGATAGTCCGCAAAATTAACTTTATTTTTTTGTTTGTTTATAGATCGAATCATTTTTAATTTCTGCTACAAAGTAATTTAAGATAGCTTAAATCCATCAAACAAGTACCGTGATTTTATTTTTTAGAAAATTTCGTTACATTTCCTTATTTTTTGGAGTTTCCTAAACTATTATAACTTCTATAATGGTTTATAGCAATTCTGTTTTTTACTCTGGAGCAAAGGTTCTTTGAGACCGCCCCTCCTGATCGCTAAAAATCTCCAAAACCGGAGGATTTAAAAAAGCCTGTTTTGAATCCTGGACTTGTTGTTCAAAATAAATAGCGTTACCTTTATTTACCTCCACTACTGTTTCTTCTTTTATTTCAATAGTTTTTTCTCCTCCGGGAGGCAAAGTTTCTTCAATATCCAATTGACTGTTTTTTATCTTGATTTTAACCGGTTCCGTATCAACTTTAAAAGTAATTCTTTTAATTTGATTTTGCTGATTTTGAGTGGGATCGTAAGTTACAAAGAGCTTCTCTTCCAAGGTGTTATCAAACTTGTTGGTCACCTCAAAGTTTATCTCGTTCAAACCCTCCATAAGAACAATGCTGGCATTAAAATCTCCATCTTCCATTACATTATACTGTTCTTTGTTGATTTTTAAAGTTGATTCTTTGTCCACCCTCCCTTTAATTTCAATTTTTTCATTTTCCACCACTGCATTATTTTGAGGTTCTTCAATATATAATACAGGAAGACGGGAGACATTTCTTAAGGCAAAAACAAAATAAAGTACGATAAACACAATAATAAAAAAAGCAAGGATCCTAAAAATCCATTCCGGGGTTATGGAAATTTTAAATTTAAAAGGTTTTTTAAAAATTTCATCCTTACTCGATTCTTCCTGAGGCTTTGGCTCTTGGGTTGGTGAAGCAGAATAATCCCAATTATAATCGTTTATCTCCAATTGACATTTATAATATTCAAAAACTTTTTGCTCATCCAAACCCAAAAGCCTGGCATAGCTTCTAAGAAACCCCCTAAAATAAACACCTGCTGGAAAAGCATCAAACAAGTCATTTTCCAAATTCACCAAATGTCTTTGTCTTACCATTAAAATATTGGCTGCTTTTTCGATAGTTATCCCTAATTTTTCTCTTTCATTTTTAAGTAATTGACCTAAAGTAAGAATATTTTGATCTTCCTGATTCATACATTTTTCCCATCGATTAAAAATCTATCCAAGAATTCGATTTTCCTAGAGTCTGTCCAAAATCTTTATTTTTTAACGAAAATCTTGAAAAGACTTTAAGGAATCTTTGAAAAATTTTAAAGTAAAGATTTTGAATCGTCAAATAAAAAGTACTTAAAATTAAAATAAAATCAACTGTTAGGATCTTTTTGTTGTTGGTCGATATTATTAGAGTCTTTAGAAATTAAAATCTCCCTTGGTTTGGATCCGTTTTGTGGCCCGATTACTCCGGCTTCTTCCAGCATTTCCATAATTCTGGCGGCTCTGGCATAACCAATTCGTAATTTTCGTTGCAAAAAAGTGGCAGAGGCTTTTTTGTTTTCAATTACGGTTTCTTTGGCTTCTTCAAATAAATCGTCTTCATATTCACTTTCTTGGGAAGAATCCGGAGAAGATCCGGAAACACTCTCCAATCCAGTGACTGTTTGGGATTCAACCACTTCTTCATTATATTCCACCGGGGATTGTTTTTTAAGAAATTTAACCACCTTTTTGATTTCTTTTTCATCAATGAAAGAGCCTTGAACTCTTTTGGGTCTTCCGGTGTCTCTTGCCATAAATAACATATCTCCTTTGCCTAACAGCTTTTCCGCTCCAGCCATATCCAAAATAGTACGCGAATCAATTTGAGAAGCCACCTGATAAGCGATCCTGGCCGGAATATTAGCCTTGATCAAACCGGTAATTACCTGGACGCTGGGCCTTTGAGTGGATAAAATCAAATGAATTCCAACAGCTCTGGCTTTCTGAGCAATTCGAACAATCAAAACCTCTACTTCCTTACCGTGAGTTACCATAATATCAGCTAGCTCATCCAGAATAATAACAATGTAGGGCAACTTTTCATGCTCGGTTTCAGCATCTTTCTTAGCGGTCCTGGTTTTGTAGTTAATGGAATTGCCTGATCTTGAAAGGCCGTCCACGCTTTTAGTAACCACATACTCTTCTTTGGGCTTGGTTTTTTCCTCTTTTTTTCTTAAAGCCGCATTATAAGATTCAAGATCCCTGGTGCCAAATTCCTGTAAAATTTTATAACGCCTCTCCATTTCATTGACTGCCCACTTAAGAGAATTGACCACTTTATCCACATCCACAATCACCGGGGTCAGCAAATGCGGAATTCCGTTATAAACCGAGAGCTCCACTCTTTTGGGATCAATCAAAATAAGTTTTAAATCATCCGGAGAAAATTTATATAAAAAACTTACTATAATATTGGCAATCCCGATACTTTTACCGGCACCGGTGGCTCCGGCAATAAGCAAGTGAGGCATTTCTGTTACATCAGCGCAAATATAATTTCCGGCCGAATCTTGGCCCAAAGTAAAAACCAAACCCTGTTTTTCCTTAAAGGCAGGGCTTTCAATTACATTTCTGATCCTTACCAAAGCAAATCTTTGATTGGGAATTTCAATTCCAACCAGAGACTTACCCGGAATCGGCGCTTCTATCCTGAGGGGATGGGCCGCAAGCGACATAGACAAATCGCTTTGCAAAGCTACAATCTTGGAAAGCCTTACTCCTTGAGCTGGTTTTACCTCATACTGGGTAACAGTGGGTCCTATGTTAACATCCACCACTTTAGCGGTTATACCAAAATTTTGAAGAGATTTTTCAATAATTTGAGAATTTTCTTCAATGTTTCCAGCTTCCGGTTTTCCGGATTCGCTTTGAAGCAAAGAGGTGGGGGGTAAAACCCATCTGGTTTTTTGTTCACTTAAGCCAATTTTAGCGACTCCTGCCTCGACAGGTTTATTTTGAGAAATTTTGTTTGAATCAACTCCCAAAGAAACTTCTTGATTGCTGGAAACTTTTACTTTTTGCCCATCATTATCCTTGGAAGAATCTTCTTGTTTTTTATCTTGGGGGGTGGGAGAATTTGGGGAAGATTCTAAATCCTGTTTGTCAAATCTATCAAGAAAATTTTTAAATAAATTTTTCACAGTAGTCAACCAACCCTGTTTTTGTCTGGAAATTTTTACTTTCTCTTCTGCGCTTTCCCGGTCCTTCTCTTCCTGTTTCTTTTCATCAATATTTTCAGCTTTGCTCCATTGTTTTTTCTTTTTATCGTAATCGTTAATGATTCTGGCCAAATAAGAATTAAAGGAAATTAAAACCCCGATAACCAGAGAAGCTAAAAAAATCACAATAGAAGCATATCTCCCAATCACTTCCAAAAAAGTATTCGAAATATAATAACCCAGGTATCCTCCAGCTTCTCCTTTTTGAGCCACTTGCAGCAATTCTTTGGGATCATTCAAAATATGAACCATCCCCAGAAAACTTAAAAAAATCAACAAAATCCCAAACCAAAGGGTTAAGTAAACAATATTTTCCAATCTTCTAAAATACATCAGAGAAAGGGAAAGTAAAGCCGGAGGAATAAAATATCTTCCGATTCCTATACCTTTAGCTAAAATTTCATTGAATTTTTCTCCCCAAACTCCTGCGCTGTCAAATAAAGAAAAAGCCAAAAGCAAAGCCACTGTCAAAAGTACAACTCCATAAATAGTCTTTTTTATATTAGGATCCAGATCTGAAAAAAAATTGATTTTTTGACTCTTTTTTTTGGATTTTCTTTTTCTTTTTGTCATTATTGAAGTTTATATTAGTTTGAATTAAGAATTAATCAGTAAAGCTAATAATTTTTTTCTTTTTCCGTTACCAATATATCATGGGCGTGGCCTTCATTTAACCCTGAATTACTGATTTGATAAAAACGGCCCTTTTTTTGAAGTTCTTTTATGTTTTTAACTCCCGCGTTTTCCATTCCTGATTTTACTCCGCCAATTAACACCTCTAAAACCTCTTCTACTTTACCTTTATAAGGAACCAATCCGCTCACTCCCTGGGAAACATGCGTCTTGCCTTTATCCAGATAATATCGATCCCGAGTCTTTTTATTCATAGCCTTTAAAACACTCATCCCCCGATAAGATTTATACTTCCTGCCTTTAATGTCAAGAATTTTGCCAGGAGCTTCATCGGTTCCGGCCAATAGACTTCCGGCCATAACGCAATCGGCACCGGCGGCCAAAGCTTTCACCAAATCTCCGGAAAACCTCAATCCTCCATCAATAATAATGGGGATGGACTTGCCTTTTAAAGCTTTTTTGACCTCCATAATAGCGGTAATGTTGGGAACACCGGTCCCGGTAACCACTCTGGTGGTGCAAATGGATCCCCCTCCAATACCTACTTTGATGGCGTCTATTTCCAATTGAGCTAAATATTTCGCTCCTTCATAAGTGGCCACATTGCCGGCAATTAACTGAATGTCTTTAAAATTCCGCTTGATTTTTATTATGGCGTCTTTAGCCCATTTCGTGGAAGCGTGAGCCAAATCTATCGACAAAATATCGCAACCGGCTTTAATTAATTTTTCGCTTCTTTCCAGGAAATCCCCGCTGGTGCCGACGGCTGCCCCTACCTTTAATTTTTTTTCCTTTACTTTTTTGATCTCTTTGACCTGATCTTGAACTGTTAGGTTTCTATGAATTATGCTCAAGCCTCCCAACTCCGCCATTTTAATAGCCATCTTGGATTCACTTACCGTATCCATGGCCGCTGAGATAATCGGGATTTTTAAATGGATTTTTTCAGTAAGTTTAGTTTCAACCTTAATTTTAAAACTGGGGGTTTGAGAAATTCCCGGGGCTACGATCACATCATCAAAAGTAAGAGCCTGACCGATAATTTTTTTCATAATTTGAATATATTTAAGAATTATTATTTCTAAACCTTAACCCTCTAAAATTTAAGCTTTAAGCTTTCGGGTTTAAAAGCATAGTTACCAAAAATTAAAAAGTAACTGCAAAACCTGAAAGTTAACTTCCTACTCTTCCACGCACATCCCTCCCTGCTCTTGATAGTCCTTTGGACAATCGCATTCCTGCTTCTTCTTATCCCAGTCCCCGCCGGAATCCTCGCAAATCTCTTCTTTATCGGGCTCTTTTGAATCCTTATTGGGATCCTTTTTTTTACCAGAAGAACCAGAAGGTCCGTGATAAAAAATCATCTGATCAATATAGGTCGAAGAATCGTATAAAACCGAAATATTTTGCCTGGTGGAAGTTAAATAGACATTGGGGCCCCAATATGGGTCATGCACCACATAGGCCCCATTTTTATTTTTGGTATGAATTACCACATAATGACCGGCTCCCTTGCCCTTAGCTCCAATAAAAACAATTACAGGATTGTTATTTTTCAACTCTTCATCAATAAGATCCCAGTCAATATTTCCATGACCCGAAGAACTTACCCGCTTAACCCCTTGCCAATAACTTGGCCAAACGATCAGATCGTAATAAAAAATCGGCTGTCTCGCCAGTACTCCGGGATCGATATTAACGCCATGATACCTTAAAACCATAGAAACGGAAGTTACCGCACAACCGTATTGATCCATTCTGGTGCGGCTCATACCAATATAATCCCCGGCCCATCTGGAATCGCGTTGGGAAAAATACCAACTAGTGGAGGCCAAGCCCTCAGTGGGTTTTTTTTGTTGGGAAATAACAGCCGCCAGTTCGCCCGCTTTTTGGCTGGTCATCTGATCGATGTCCCCCAATAACATTTGTCTTTGAGCCTGAAATTTTTCAAGCATTTGTTGATATTTCTCCTCCTGACCTTGGGTTGCCTGCAGTAAATCTTCTTTATTTTCCTGCTGGGATTTTAATTTATTTTTTTCTCTTAAGTTTTCTGATTTTAAATCAGCCAGTTTCTCGTACTTTTTGCTTTTGTCGGTTCTGCTTTTTTCTAAATCCAGTTTGCTTTGATGAATTTCATCTAAAACTTTTTTAGTTTCGTAATTAATTTGACTTAATTTTTCCATCTGGGAAAAATACTCGGAAATACTGTCATATTTTAACAAAACCTCAATGGAGCTTATACTTTTACTGTGATAAATCCCTTTTATTAACTCTCCTAAAATTTTTTGTTTTTTTTCAATTTCTATCTTTTTTTGCTCGATTTTTAATTCCAGGCTTTCAATTTCAAGCTTTAAAACCTTCATCCGTTTTTGAGTTTCGCTAATTTTTTGATTGGTTTTATCCACTTGAGCTTCAATAATCTCAATTTGATTATTTAAAGTTGACTGCTGATTTTGTTTTTTTTCCACTAGATTTTCATATTTTTTGATTTTTTCCTCGATTTCCGAAAGCTCTTGCTGTTTTTGATCAATTTGATTATCTAATTCTTGAGAATTTGACTGTTCATCAGGGTCTTGGGAATCAACATTTTGACTTTTAGCGTAATTAAAAAACGCCAAAATCATTAATCCGGTTATTAAAATATATAAAATTTTTAGTCTTTGATTCATAAAAATAAAATATCCAAAAATCACACCCTTGAAAGGATTTTGCCCGCCAGGAACAAAAAACTGCCAAACGCATAATTTCTAATATAAATAATATCTCCTATTTGAGATTTTTTAAATTATAGCATAGCTTATTTTTTTTAAAAATAATTTTTGATCAACTATTGCTGCTCTGCCTGTTCGGAAAAACTGTTGGATATCGCGGATCTTTCAGGGTCTATCTTCCATTTTGCCGTGTAAAGCACCGCCAAAACAGCTAAAATAAAAATTAAAACATCAAAAGTAAAGGAGAGTTTTGTTAATTTTTGATTTTTATTTTGAATAAAATAATTTACAATTATAAAATAACTGGCAAAAATTATAGCGCTTAAAGTCAAATAACTGAAAGGCAAAAACAGACAGGCCCAGGCAATTACTGAGACGCAATAGGCTAAAACAAAGCTGACCAGAAAATATTTGATTTCAATTTGCAAAGTTCTTTTTAACAACTGATAGCTTATCAAATAAGCAATAAAAAAAACTCCCCCCAGAATCGTCCAAACACCAAAAATTGAATTAAGATAAAGCGCCATTATGCCGGAAAGCCATAAAAATAAAGTGATCAGAGAGGTAATATAATTAATTTTGATCACAAACTCGCTTTCTTTGTTTTCATTAAACAAATTAATGGAATAAAGAATCAAATAATAAACCGCTCCGGCGCTAGTTATGTAGATATGTCTAAGTATTCCCGGATCTACAAAAAACAACAAAACAGCGCTCCCTATAACAAATAAACTGGGTAAATAAGGAATTTGAAGCCTTTTAGAAACCTGCCAGCTGGCGATAAGATTTATAAAAAACAAAACAAATAAGATCCAGGTGCTGTAACCAAAATAAATTATTAAAATTTCCAAACCAAAAACTATCAATAAACTATATATTAAAGGTTTTATATAAATAAACATTTTGTTTTAATTTATTTTTTTATTTATATGGGACTTGCTTAGCGGTTTTTTGAAAACGCAGCAATTTATTGCTTTACCAAAACCCTTTATGCACGATTTTAAAACAGCCTATGGTTTTTTGTAAAAACAATTTAAAAAAACAAACCATTGGCACTAGTTATTTTTAGGTTTGGTTAAAGGGAAAATCTGGCATTGGCGAATGGTTTTGCCGGCCAAAAAGGAAAAAACTCGCTCGCTCATACCAAATCCGCAAGTCGGCGGCATTCCGTATTCCAGAGCTTCCACAAAATCTCTGTCATGCATTTGGGCTTCCTGATCTCCGCTGTCTCTTAACTTTTGCTGCTCTTCAAACCGCTCGCCCTGATCCATTGGATCATTAACCTCGCTGTAGCCGTTTCCCAACTCGCTGCCGGCAATAATAGGCTGAAACCTCTCCACCAGTTTGGGATTGTCTTTTTTTCTTTTAGCTAAAGGAGAAACAATTACCGGATGATTGATTAAAAAACCGGGGCCCTTGATTTTTTTGCGACAATACTTCCACAAATTATCCACGGCTCTACTTAAATTAAAGCCTTTTTTTTCATATTCCACCCCTAATTGATCCAGCTTGGCCCTGGCTTGTTTGAAATTGGTTTTTAAAATATCAACCCCGGTGATTTCTTTGACGGTTTGGCGATAATCATAAATCTCCCATTCTTTGGCTAAATCTATCTCAAAATCACTTATTTTAAATTGAAGCGTGCCAAAAGTTTCTTTGGCCACATATCTATAAAGTTCTTTAATCAATTCCATCCCTTTTTGATAATCAGCATAAGCCCAATAAAATTCCATCTGAGTATAATCTTGTAAATGCTCTAGATCTATCCCTTCATTCCTAAATTGACGGCCAATTTCAAAAGTCTTCTCCAGCCCGGCCACCATCAATCTTTTTTGCCAAAGCTCTCCCATGGAAATTCTAAGATAAACATCCATATCTAAAGCCTTGTGAAAAGTGATAAAGGGTTCCGCATCGGCTCCGCCGGCTAAGTTTTCCAGAACCGGAGTTTCCACTTCGGTAAAGCCCTTATTTTTCAAAAAATCTCTAACACTGTTCCAAAAACGGTCTTTTTTATAAATCATTTCCTGAACCTCCTTATTAAACAAAATATCCAAATATCTTTTCCTAAAAATCAAATCTTTGTTTTTTAGAGCTTTTCTTTTTTCAGGCAAAGGCCTGATGGATTTTGCCAAAAGCTTAATTTCCTGTGCCAAAACGGATTTTTCCTTTTTTTTGGTATTAAACCTTTTACCTTTTATTGCAATAAAATCGCCAATATCAAGATTTTTAATCCAAAATTTATAATCATCATTCAATTCCTTTTTGTTTAATACCGCCTGAATTCGGCCGCTCTCATCTTTAATTTGAATAAAAGTGATATTTCCCATATCGCGAAAAAGCATTATCCGGCCTGCCACAGAAATCTTTTGACCCACTTTTTTTTCTAAAACCTTGTTGATATCTTGTTTTTTAAAAGTTCTGGCAGGATAAGGCTCGATTCCTTTGGATTTAATATGCTCAAGTTTTTTTAATCTGTCTTTAATTAGATCGCTCATTAAAATATAAGTTAAATATTATCTGATGTTTTTTTCAAAAACCAAATATCTGTTTTTAAAAATCCGCAATTTATCTATTGATCTTATGTCTTAATTAAATAAATTGCCGGTTTAATTTAATCCTTTACAAAACATCGCAGACTACATTCAAGTATTAATCATTTAATACCATATTTTTGATTTTCTGCCAATTTGAAGCAGGCTGTTTGTGCTGTTTAAGACTAAGGCTGTGATTATTACAAATAACCGTATTTTGATTAATTTCAAAAGATTCATAACCCAAAGCCGGATCCTTTTTAAAGTAAGCCTTTACCTTTGCTTCACCGTCTTTTAAAACAATTTGATAAAAAAGACCCTGGTTTTCAAATCTGTCTTTGGGGTTTAGTAACTTTTGACCTTTAACAAAACCCTGGAGGCTAAAATATTCAACCCCTTTGTTTTGAATATGACAGAATTCTTCAATATGGCCGGAAAACACCGCCAAAACTTGGTGTTTTTCAAAAAGACGATTTAATTCTTCATAATTTAAAAGCAATTGGCTCCTATTTTTAACAGTGGTTTTTTTTATCGGCGGTTGATGAATGAAAACCACTTTTTGATAATTTTGAGAATCCTGTAAAATTTCTTTTAACCATTTAATTTGAGAGCTGTTAACATAACCGGGGTAAAACTTATTGGAAGGATTTATGTCAATTTCCTGATTTTTTAGCTTTAAAAAGTTCCCATCCAAAACAATAATCCTGTAACCGTTTTTGTCAAAAAAATAATAAGGATTTTCTTGATCCGTCAAATCCAGCCACTGTTTTTTTGTAAACTTGTCCAATTCATGATTACCTAAAACAAAAAAAACCGGGGCCTTAATTTTATTTAAAATCCCACTGGCTTTTATCCAGGTCTTTTTGGATTCCTCAAAATCCTGATTGCCCTCAATTAAATCTCCTCCGTCTAAAATCACATCCGGATTAAACTGCTGGTTCATATTTTCTACAAAACTCAAAAGCGGCTTTTGGCATTCCTTTTTAAGCTCCCAATTTCCGGAATCATTAAAATCTCCCCGGCAATGAGCATCCGTAATAAATCCGATTTTTAGAACTTGAGGGCGATCATTTTGATTTCCAAAAGAAAATAAAATCAAAATAAGAGTCAAAATCAAAATCACCGCAAGAATAAGCCGGTTTGGTTTTGAAAAATCAAAAAAAAATTTCTTAAAAGACATAGTTAAAATTTCCTTTAATTACAAAATCAAAAAACATTTTGAGTTGAGCCAAACCCTCCAAATCACGATTAATTCCGTAATTCAAGGTAAATTTTAAAACAGCGACCCTGTAATCAAAAACCTGAAAAATCTCAGATTTTTATTACTCGGCCCGCTCTTTCCTGCGTTAATTCATAATCTACAATAACCGGCTTTCCATTGATAAGCAAGTCTTTTATTCCACAAGAATAATGAAAGGGATCCAGTTTGTTTGATTTATAAGAAAGTTTTTTAGAATCCAAAATTAACAAGTCAGCTTTTTTGTTTTTTTCAATGGTGCCGATTTCTTTGATTAAACCGTATTTTTGAGCCGGCAAACCGGTAAGCTTGTTAACGGCCTGCTCAATTGGAAGCAGCTTACCTTCCATAATCATGGTTTTTAAAAACTTGGTTACCCCGGCAAAACATCTCGGATGAACCAAATCCCCGGTTTTTTTGTGTTCTTTGGAATAGCCGGCGCCGTTGGTGGAAACAATCGCCGGAGCTTGAGCCAAAGCTTTTTCCACATTTTTCTTATTCATCAATTCTATCATGGTGGTAATGGTATCGTCAGCGGACAAAATCAGGTCGATTACCACTTCTTCGCTGCTTCTTTCCTGATTTTTGGCGATTTGAGAAATTTTATTTCTGGGAAGAGCGTAAGGAATTTTAGAAACCGAGATCATAATCTGACCGTAATCAAAATCAGCCTGTTTCATCTCATCAATAATTTTTTTTCTAATAACCGGATCCCTTAATCTTTTCATCAAATTTTGCTTTCCTCCTTCCACGACCCAACCGGGCAGCAGGGTATATAAAACCGGGCCGGCCTGAGTGTAGGGGTAAACATCAAAATTAATATTTATTTGTTCACAACGAGCCCTTTCAATCATTTCCAAAACCTGATCCATAAGCGGCCAGCTGTCTTTGCCGCAAGCCTTTAGATGGGAAATTTCCAAATTCACTCCAGTGGTTTTGGCAATAGAAATCGCTTCCTTAATGGAAGAAATTAAATTTTCGCCTTCGCTTCTAATATGAGTGGCGTAAACCCCGTTATATTTTTTAACAATTTTGGCAAGTTCAATCAATTCTTTTTTGGAGGCGATTTGAGCGTGACTGTAAACCAGACCGGTGGACAAACCCAAAGCTCCGCTTTGCATTGATTGATCCAGAATTTTTTTTAATTGATCCAGTTCTTTTGAATCAAGTTGTCTGATTTTATTGCCGATCAAAGACCTTCTGATGGTGTTATGCCCAACCAAACTTCCAAAATTCAAACTCAAGCGCCTTTCTTTTAAAAAATCATAATAAGAGGAAAAATCATCCCAATAAAAAAGCGTTTCCGAAGTATCCACATATTTTCGAATCGAATCAATCGCCTGATTCCTAATAACAGGAGCCAAAGAGGAGCCGCAGTTACCGCCTATAATCGCGGTTATTCCCTGATAAAGTAAGCTCTCCTGACTCGGATATTTAAAAAGCGTCCAATAGGAATCGCTGTGGTTGTTAATATCTATAAAGCCAGGACAAACCCACATATTTTCGGCATCAATTACATTAAAATTGCCTTTTTCCTTTAAATCGCCTATTTTTTTAATTTTATCATCCACAATTAATATATCGCCGGGATAAGATTTTTTACCGGTCCCGTCGATAATATTGGCTTTTTTAATTAAATAATTTGATCTTGACATGATGGATAACTATTTTATAGACAGCGCCAAATAGCCGGATAACTGCTTTTTTTAAAAAACCCTCTCAAATATATGCCTGAAAGTTATTCATTAATTTCTACAATAGCCCGGCTTTAAATTATCAGTAGAGTTAGTATTATCTATAGTCTGCTCTAAAGTTTCCGAATAAAAAGTAATCGCACAATTATCAGTCATTCCATCGTTATCTGAATCAAGAAGCTGCATCTTATAACTATATGGATCACCTTGGGAAGCTAAAGGATCTTGAATTTTATCTAAATCAATATAACCCCCATTCATTAAAAGTTCTTTCCAGCCAAATCCTCCAAGCGCTCCCCCACAAGCACCTGGCACACATCCATTCTTATCCATAAACAAAGAAGCCGCCAGGGCGATTTGATTAACATCGGCCTGTCTTTTTTTATCTCTTGCGCTTTTTAAGGAGCTCATTACATTTAGAATAACAACAGTGGCCAAAAGCCCAATAATGGCAACTACAATAAGCATTTCGATCAATGTAAACCCCTTATTTTTATTTTGGTTCATTGTTTTATTTTAATTTTTAAATTTATTTTTTTATATTTGTGTATCCGGC
>WJJL01000026.1 GCA_014729725.1 Candidatus Moraniibacteriota bacterium
AAGAATTCCCTGTTTCTTCTTTTAGGGTGTTTTTGAATTTAGTTAGGTCGTTATGCACTGTTGCTTTTGATATATCTAAAATCTTTGCTATTTCTTTCATTGTCTTTCCTTCTAAATAACATAATTTAGCGACCTTTAAGGCTCGTTCAGAAAGAGAGCTTTTTATTTTTCTCAGGATTTCTTTGATTAATAAAATTTGTTCCGGATTGTCTGGATAGCTCAATTCCTCCGGTTTATTATTTTCATCATTTCTTATGGCTTTGAGATAACCCTTGTTTGATTTGAGATAATTCTTGTAGGTATTTGAAGCAATTGTGTAAAGCCAAGTTGAAATTTTTGAATTTTGCTTAAACCTATCAATAGCCCGAAAGGCTTTGCGGAAAACTTCTTGTGTAAGTTCTTGAATTTCCATATATTGCTGAGAGTTTTCGGGGGGAAAGTTAAAGCATTTAGAAATCGTATGTAAAACAAAGGGATAATATTGTTTATAAAATTCATCCTGGGCCTCTTTTTTAGTTTTTTCATCATCACAATTCAATCTATTAATTAAATCTTCTTCTTTAAATTTAAGTTTAAGGTTTTCGAAATTTTTATTCATTTTTAAGGATTAGGATTTTTATATCAAACCCCAAATCAATTTTTAGGTGGGGATTTTAGCTTGCGCTTTGACCTATTTTAAAGGTGTGGTTTGATTCAAACCGTTCTAACACCTCTGTTCATATTGTAATAGCTTGTTTTTTCTTTGACCAGGCCTTGTTGGGAAGGTTTAGGGTTTGTGTTGTGGGAAATGAATTGTTGAGGGAGATCTAAAATGGTATAAATAAAAGAGTGATTAATTTATAAAAATAATGGGATTCAAAAACCCTCCTTCACAAGAGCAAAAAATAACTCCAGAACAGATAAAGGCTATTGAAGATATGCCAGTTGAACCTTGGGAAAAGGTAGAGTTGTTATTGGTAAAATTAGGGATAAAAAAAGCAACTGACTTTGATTTGGTTAGTGCCGGATGGAGCGAGAGCTTGGGGGAACCAAAAGATGAGATTGACTTTAATCAATTAAAAATGATTGAAAAAAGTTTAGATAAATTGGGTTTGGTTTATGAAATAATGCCGACTAAAGTTGAAAATTTTAAGCTTTACAATACATATAAATTAGCTGAAGATATTACTGAAGAAGACGGAGAGTCATATAAGTGGAAGAAAAAGCAAATAAGATTAGCTGGGGATAAAGAAAATTTATTAAGATTAAACAAGGCCATTAATAAAGGAGACGATGAAGCTCTGGGGGAGCTTTATGCTTTTCCTGAAACCGCAATAGAGGCTTATAAAAAAACGGAAGAAGGAGATAATTGTCTTTTGAGTTTTGAGGAGCTGCCCGAAGATGTGCGGAATCAAGAATGGATAAATTTTTTGACTTTTAGGCTTTCAAAAGATAATTGGAAAAATGAGATTGAAACAGTAAAAAAATGGGCGCGAGTTGTCAAAGAAAAAAGTCCTAAAATTTATAAAGAATATTTGGATTTTAAGCGATTTGATTTTGAAGGCTGGCTGAAGGAGGAAATATTATTGCCGGAATCAGATCGGAGTGAGAAATTTAAGGAATATATTAATGAAAAAGATTATGAATTGAGAAGTTATCAAGAAAAAGAGCATTCTTATAACGAAAACGAAAAGGTGAAAGAAATTTTTGGCAGATATGTGCAAGATTTGAATTTAGATTTGGAGCAATTGAGAGGTAAAAAAATTTTGGATTTAGGCTGCGGAGGTGGTGAATTTGTTGTTGAATGTATTAAGAGAGGGATTACAAAAGATATTTATGGTTTTGATTTGGAATTGGAGGGATTGGCTTTGAATGAAAAATATAAGCACCATTTCCGGACAGCAAATTTCAATGATGATTTTCCTTTTAATAATTGTGATTATATTATTTCTTATGGGGCTGTTTTTTTAGATGATAAAGAAAATTGGATTAAAATTTTAAACAATGCTTTGAAATCTTTAAAAGATGAAGGAGAAATAAGGATTTTTCCCATTAAAAAGGCTGGACCTGATAGTGATTTAGAGGGTATCAAGAAAGAAGAGGAAGTTACAAAAAGGGTTTTAAGTGGATTAGAGAATGATTGGGCAATGGAATGGGAATTGAAACCAATTGATATTAAGGTGGCAGGATATGATAAAGATGTTTGGCTGGAGCAGGTTTTGATTGTAAGGAAGAAGGGGGAAAGATAGCCTTAATTCGCCTTTTCATATAACAACTTTAAGTGAGATTTTTAAAGTATTTTCTGGTGAGATTATTATAGGGGAGTTAGAAACCTTAAAAAATTAGCGTGAAAATTAATATTTTTCAGTTCTATTTTTGTTTTTTAGAAGCTTATAAGCAAAAAAGCCCTTAATCAAAGGTTTTTTGATGCGTGTGGACTCTAGGAGAGTCGAACTCCCGACCTCCTTGGTGCAAACGAGGCGTATTGGATTTTAAGCTTGAAAATGTTATAATTTAGTATGAATTTAAGTCATTAAGCTTTATTTATGCGAGTTCCTGAATTCTTACAATCAGCTTTATGGTCGTATGATATTGCCAAAATGGATGTGAATAATCCAAATGA
>WJJL01000027.1 GCA_014729725.1 Candidatus Moraniibacteriota bacterium
ATATTATCTTTAAGGACCGTTAATTTTTCGCCTTTTTTGACGGTTTTTAGCCATAGAGAAAGTTTTGTAATCTCAACGCTTTCCTCGTTTATGTCAACGCCGTAAATGTTGTTTTTGAGTAAATGTTTGACATAGCTTTCTTGACTGAAAATATTTGTGGTTCCGCCTTGTAGGTCCTTTAAAATTTCGTTTACTCTTTTGTTTTCCGCTAATAGATAATCAAAGACTTTGACTAAAAAAGCCCCGGACCCGCAAGCCGGATCAAGGACTTTGACGTTTTGTAATACTTTTTGATATTCGCTATAAGCGTTTAAGGCTCTTTTTTTGTAATTTTTATCTAAAATATCCTCTTTAAGTTTGTTTTCTTTTTTGATTTCGTTTTCTTTTTCCTCTAAGTATTTACCGAGTGAATTTTTGACAATGTAATCGACAATATAATCCGGAGTGTAGAAAACACCATCTTTTTTTCTCTTTGATTGCTTTTTATCGATTTCTTCAATTTTAGTTATTGTCTTTAATTCCTCAATATCACTAATTGATTGTTCGAAAATATGCCCTAAAATTTCAACGTCTAAGTCTCCGCCTTCTTCGGAAAAATCGTATTTTCCAAGTTCGACTAATTGCTTTAAAACTTCGTCGTCGATGATTAAATTGTCTAAAATTTGATCTTGTTTAAATAGTTCTCCATTATAGCCGTCCTTTATTTCCAGTAATGCTTTATCTCCTTTATCGATTTTTAAAAACAATCCTTTTAACTCTCCCCAAAGACCGGAAAAAGAATTTTCCGAGCTTTTAATAACTTTTTGCAATAGGTTTTCCGGTAATAATTCACGGTCCTCGCAAAAACAAATAAAGACGATTCTATCGATTATCTTTTGAGCTTTTTGAATTGTGATTGAGTAAAATTTATCCTTTTTTCTGGCTTCTTGATTATTTTTTGCAATGTTTTTGATTAACTTTCCTCTAAGTTCTTTGTATTTTTTGTAAAACTCTTTACTAACTTTTTCTTGCTCGATTTTAATTTCACTTAAAAGTTCTTCGGTTTTGGTTTTTCCTTTTAGAGCGGTAAAATTTTCTTTATTTAAGAGATAGTAAAACTTTTTAAAATTATAATAATCGTTTTTTTCGTCTATTAAAGATTTTAAGGTAAAGCTTTCATAATCTAATTGATTGTCTTTTAAAATTCTAATTTCGTTAAAATTTGTCGCAATCACAAAAGGGCATTCTTTATAAGAGGTTTTATATTTAAAGGCTTGTTGAACAGGTGAAAGGTTGCCTTCTCGTTTTTGGCTTTTGTCTAGGGGAGTATTGGCGTCTTTTATTTCCACTACCGCCGATATTTTTTCTTTATTTTTGCTAAAAACTCCAAGGATCGCGTCTGGTTTTTGACCGGTCCCCTTGATTTTACTTTTAGGAATTATTGACCGCGGATCATCGGGAAAGTCTTTATAACCTAAAATATCAATAAAAAAATCCTTATTAAAAGCTTGTTCGCATTGACTTTCACTTTGAGTTTGCAAGGATTCACTTTTATAAGCTTTTTGCCATCTTTTAACTATGGCGAGCTTTTTTTTAAAATCCAGTATTTTGTAATTTTCTAATTTTTCTTTAATTAATTTATCCTTAAAAATATTGGCCATTTTAGGAGTTTATTTTTATGTTTTTAAATTTAAGATATGCCCTTATTTTAGCAGATTTATTAATATTTGGCAAACTAAATTATAGGCAAATATCCGCTAATTTGCGGTCTTTTTTAAAGGTTAAATTTTTTAAATTGTTATATGCTTTTTTAAGTTCTTCTATATGGTTAAGTAATAAATCAAAAGTTCGAGTTAAGCTTTGACTTTCCCGCCATGTTTCAATCTCTATCTTTACTCAAACTTATTGGCTATAAAGAGTATATTACTTAAAATTAATAAAAAAATGTCGAGAAAAGCACGATTTTAGATTAAGATTTTTTAGAAATTTTATTCAAAAAATTCCGGCTTAATTTTAATTAATTTATCATCTCCTTGATTGATCGAGCCCCTTCCGTCGCGATTACTGGTTGCCAGATACAAAAAACCGTCAGGACCCTGTTTTATAATCCTTAAACGGCCATATTTATCCTTTATAAAAGTTTTGAGATTATTTAGTTGATTTTTCTTGATTTGAGTTGTGTAAATTGCCGAGCCCCTTAGCCCGGCAAAATAAATTTTGTCGTTAATTATCTCTAAAGCGGCCGGCGCCCAGGTGGTTTCTTGACCGGATTGAATAACCGGCGCTTTCATTCCTTGAGCGGTTTGATCTCCTTTTATAATCGGCCAGCCGTAATTTTGACCTTTTTCAATCAAGTTAATCTCATCTTGGCCTGAGGCTAAGCCCGAAGGCCCGTGTTCACTTGCCCAAAGCCGACCCCGACTGTCCCAGGCAAGTCCTTGAGGATTGCGGTGCCCAAAAGAATAAACTTCATTTTCAAAAGGGTTCCCTTCGGGAATTTTTCCGTTTTGATCTAAACGAAGGATTTTACCGGCCAGGGAATTTTTATCTTGCGCCAGGTCTTCTCTAGTGGCATCCCCGGTAGTTATAAATAAATAGTTGTTAGGGCTAAAAGCGATTCTTCCCCCGTCATGGTAGGAAGCGCCAGGGATATCGTCGATAATTATTTTTTTATTATTTAAAGAATTATTTTCAGGGTCAAACTGGTACCTTTCTACGCGATTAACCAGACCGCTTGTTTTTTTTGTCGTAAGATAAAGATAAATCCATTGGTTTGATTCAAAATCAGGATGAAGCGCTAGTCCCAACAATCCCCCCTCTCCAACATGTTCAACTCCTTGAATCGGTATTTTACTGGATTGGTTTTGAGTTATTCGAAGGAGTTCTCCGCTTCTTTGTGTTATCAGTAGGGTTTTATCCGGTAAAAAAGCGATCTCCCAGGGGATGTTTAGATTTTCAGCAATTACTTGGACAGTTGATTGTTCAGAGGAGTTTTCGCTGTTTTTTGGTTGCTTTTGAGCTTTTCTGTTTTGTTGAACCTCAGGGAGGCCTTCCGGTTCTACTTTAGGCGAAAGCGAGGGAGTTTGATTTAAAATTGACTTTATTGAACCTTTTTGGTTTAGACTAAAAAGATAAAATCCCAACAAAGCAATTAAAATCAGGATTGCCAGAAAAATTATTGTTTTTTTCATATAATTTTTTAAAGATTAGTTTGAAAATTTTAAAACCAATTTCAGAATTCTTTATTTTAATATAACATTTATTGCCAAAATTTTAAATTAAGACTACTCATAAATTGTAAAAAATAAGTTTGTTTTAGGGGTTTTAAGCACCGGTATCTTTATTTTACCAATACAGCAAGAGATTTTTATGTTGGTATAACAATCAGAAATTTTACTTTTTAAAAAAGAAACTTTATATTAAAATTAAAGTAAATAGCCAGTCTTAATTGCATTTTCTAGATCAAATCAAAAGGATTAATCTAAATTAGTTAGCCCCGGCTATAACCTATAAATAGTTTAACTTTAAAGGTGGTTTTAAAAAAAATGTTTGTAAAATCAGGATTTTTTTTGCTGGGCAGAAGCATTCAGTCGGTTAGCGGTTTTGACAGAATTGTTCAAAGGGAAATTGAAAATTGGACTAATGGTTTTTGTGTTAAGATGCAAGTTAAACCAAAAGGAGCATTTTTGATTTTAACAAAAAACAAAAACAGGTTAATTTATTCTTCAAAAAATGTTAAAAAAGCGGATCTTACCATATTATTTCGCAATTTAGAGGCAGGTTTTATGCTACTTAGCGCTCAAATGGGCACTCCACAAGCTTATGCTCAAAACAGGCTTGAAATTTACGGTCCGATTAATCGTTCAATGCAGTTAATTAGAATTTTAAACAGAGTGCAAACTTATTTACTACCTAAATTTCTAGTTAAAAAAACAATGACAAAAGTGCCCGAAATTCCTTTTTTATATTTGTTTTTTCAAAAATTAAGGTTGTATAGCCTAGGGATTTTGTTGGGGATTTAGTTTTGAAGTTTTTGGAAATTTTTTATTGATTTTTTACTTAAAATAATTATTTTTTTCAATGAAGCTTAAATATTTTGAATTTTACAATCCTGTCAAGATTTTATCCGGCTCCAAAGCATTAGAAAACATTCCCACGGAAATGGAATATTTAAACGCAGCCAGACCCTTTATTATAACTGATCAGGGAATTGTAAAAACCGGTTTAATTAAATTGATCAAATCTTTTTTTAAAGCTGATCAAAAAAAAATCAGTTTTATTTTTGACAAAACTCCTGCCGATTCCTCTTTGACAGTGGTTAAGAAACTGGCTGATATTTTTAGGAAAAAAAACTGCGACTGTTTGGTCGCTGTTGGCGGGGGATCGGTTATTGATACTGCCAAAGGGGTTAACATTTTAGTCGGCTCCAATAAAAAGGATTTAAGTCAATTGGTGGGGGTAAATAATCTGAAATTTCCTCAAAAGCCTTTAATTGTTGTACCCACTACTTCCGGAACCGGTTCCGAAGCAACTCAAGCCGCGGTAATTTATGATGAAAAACAAAAGATCAAACTTTCCTTTACTTCGCCCACGATTTTACCCAAAACAGCGGTTTTGGATCCCAGATCCACTTTATCCCTACCTCCCTTACTAACAGCGGCTACCGGTATGGACGCTTTGACTCACGCCGTGGAGGCTTACAGTTGTTTGCAGAAAAACCCTTTAAGTGATGTTTACGCCAAAGCTTCTTTGGAATTTATTGGAAAATTTTTTATCAAAGCTGTAAAAAAGCCACATAATAAACAGGCACGCATGGGTATGGCCAACGCCTCTTTAATGGCCGGAATTGCTTTTTCTAGTTCTATGGTGGGGGCGGTACATGCATTGGGTCATGCCTTGGGAGCGGTTGCCGGATTGCATCATGGAAACGCCATGGCTATTTTACTACCTCTGGTTATGCAGGCCAATTTAGATAAAATTGGAGATATTTACGGCCAGTTATTGTTGCCTTTGGCAGGGGAAAAGATTTATAGAAAAACTCCCCAAAGTAAAAGAGCGCAAAGAATGATTGATCATATTAAGTCTTTAAATAAAAAACTCAATCGTTTAACCGCAATGCCGATTACCCTAGCTCAAGCCGGAGTTAAGAGAAAAAAATTAGATCAGGTTGCCCGAAAAGCCCTGGATGATGGAACAATGGCTCTAAATCCAAAAGATTTTGAGATCGAGGAAATTGTTAAAATTTTAAATCAGGCTTATTAATACAGTTACCATTAAAGCAGGGATGGGCTATTTTCGCGTATAGTCAAGGATAAAACAAATATAAAACCACCCCTTAATTGTTAATTTTTTTAAAAATATGTCAAATATAAAAACAGTTTTACAAAAACAAAAGGTTTTTTTTAAAACCAACCAAACCAAAGATTTGAAATTTCGTCTAAAAAAAATAAAAAAATTAAAAAAGATTATTCAATCAAATGAAAAAGAAATTTTTAAGGCTTTAAAAAAAGATCTGGGCAAATCAAAATTCGAAAGCTATGCTAGTGAAATAGGAATTGTTTATGAGGAAATTGATTTATTTTTGAAAAATTTAAAAAAATGGGCTAAGCCGAAAAAAACCAAAACGCCCTTGGTGCATTTTCCAGCCAAAAGTCTGATTTATTCAGAACCTTTTGGATCGGCTTTGATTATGTCCCCTTGGAATTATCCTTTTCAACTGATCATAAATCCTTTAATTGGCGCTATTGGGGCCGGAAATTGCGCTGTTTTAAAGCCGGCTGAATTTTCTTCTCATACTTCCCGGTTAATCCAAAAACTGATTAATCAAAATTTCAAGCCTCAATTTCTTTATGTTTTTATTGGCGGCAAAGAAACCAACCAGGAGCTTTTGGCGGAAAAATTTGATTATATTTTTTTTACCGGCAGTCCCTTTTTAGGCCGCATTGTCATGGAAAAAGCCTCCAAAAATTTAACCCCGGTTACTTTGGAGCTTGGAGGCAAAAGTCCTTGTATTGTTGAAAAATCGGCTGATCTTAAAAAGGCAGCCAAAAGAATCGCCTGGGGAAAATTTTTAAACGCGGGACAAACTTGCACAGCACCGGATTATCTTTTTGTTCAAACTAAAATCAAAAAACTTTTTATTAAAGAATTAAAAACAGCGATTAAACAGTTTTATTCAAAAGAGCCTCAAAAAAGTTCGGATTTTCCCAGAATAATAAATCAAAAGCATTGGGAAAGACTGGATAATCTAATGCAAAAAGGAAAAATAGCTTTTGGTGGCCAAAAAGAAAAAAAAGGGCTTTTTATCAGTCCAACCATAATTGAAAACATAAAACCCAAGGATCCGATAATGCAAGAAGAAATTTTCGGGCCTTTATTGCCTGTGTTTGATTTTTCCAAGATAGAGGAAGTCATCGATTTTATAAGTGACAGACCTAAACCCTTGGCTCTGTATTTATTTACTCAAAAAAAATCTGTTAAGCAAAAAATTATTAGAGAAACTTCTTGCGGCGGTATGTGTATTAATGAAACCATAATGCATGTAGCCAATCCTTATTTACCTTTCGGTGGAGTCGGCAATAGCGGAATGGGGAGATATCATGGTAAATTTAGTTTTGATACTTTTTCTAATCCAAAAGCGGTTTTGGAAAAATCGAATTTAATCGATGTGCCTTTACGCTATCCTCCTTATAAAAAATTAAATTATAAATTGGTCAGAAAAATACTGGGTTAGAGTAATTATTTTAGGTTGGAAGTTTAGGTAATTATGAACAGGTATCTTAAGGAAGCGGCAATCGCGGCAATTATATAATTTAAAATATTATTGATTTTTATTTAAAGCGCAATAAAAAATAAACTTGCGATTATTACAATGGGAATAGCTACCACGGAGATAAAAAACCCCTTATAAGCTTGATCAAATCGTAAATTCATAGTCAAGCGATAGGCATTTGTAAAAAGCAAAATATTGGCCCCAAAAACCAAAAATCCAAGCAAGTGAGTGATCAAAATAAACTTTTGACTCTCTCCTCCCAAAATTACCGGTAGCATGGAAAGAATTAGAAATATATCCAAGCCAACAGCTAAATAACAATAAGTTTTAAACCAGTATTTGATTTTATTTTTAGCGCTTCCAAAATATTTATAAGCGATAAAACCGCTTAAATAAATTAAAGCGATATCCCCAATGATTTTAGTCGGATAAATCAAGAGCCATTGATCTAAATTGTTTAGCTCTTGAACAAAATTAAAATCCAATAAACCTCCGACAATCAACCAAAGGCAGGGATTTCCTCCGGGGATGCTGCCTATCAAAAACATAAAATATAGATCCAGCAAGCTGATAATTAAAAGACCCAAAAAAGGCCACAGTAAATTGATTTTTCGACCCAGAATTTTAGCCTTAACAGTTTTAGAAGGATTGATTATTAGCTCAAGGATTAACTTCATGAGTTTTTTCTTTTACTCTTTATTTGGTTGACATTTTAAAAACAAGCTGTGAATTAATAGATTTTTAAAAATGTTTTAATAATTTCCAGTAGATTGTCGCCATAATAGCTGGTTTCCAGGTAAGCGGCTAGAGTGCATTTTTTTCTACATTTTTGCAGTTGTTTTTTTCGATAAGGCTTTAGTTTTTTGCGGTAATTATTTTTAGTCAGTTGGCTGTAATGGATAGGCAGGGGATCACTCATAACGCAAAGCATAATATTGCCGTCGGTATTAATATCTAAGAAATTTTTGCCGGCTTTGCAGCCCATATATTCTATTTCTTTGTTTTCGATAAAATCAAGGATACGGTTAAAGTAAGTGTAAGGTTCAATGATTCTGGCGCCGTTTTTTTTCATTATTTTGAGTTTTTTGATCAATTTTTTCAGTTTTTTTAGATCGCGGATTTTTTTAAATAAAAGCGGATCTTTTTCTTTTTTTGTTTTTTGGGTTTTTAAATTGGGAATTATAAAAGGATTGGCCATAACCGTTAAAGTGATGGCCAAATTGTATTTTTGAGCGACTTTCATCAAGGGGATAATTTCATCTAGATTGAGTTTGGTAATGCAAATTGCCACAAAAGCCATAACATCGTATTTTTCTTGAGCGTACTGTAAAAGATCCAGTTTTTCTTTTGGGTCGCATTCGTACTTACCGTATCTGATCAAAAGACTGTCTTTAAAGTCCAAAGCATCAAAAGAAATCGAGATTATATCCAATCCGTTTTTTCCCAGTTTGTCAATCATTTTTTTATTAAGCAAAGTGCCGTTGGTTACCAGATAGCTTAATATATCTTTTTTGCGGCAGGCGTTAATAATTTGCGGCAGGTCTTTTCTAAGAGTGGGCTCCCCGCCCATAATGACAGTGGTTCGGTTCCCCAGTTCCTTTAATTTATCCAGCCGTTTTTCCAGCTCTTTTAATGAAGGATCTTTAGTTTCGTAATTTCTTATATAACAAAATTTGCAATGGATATTGCATCTTGTGGTAACCCAAAGATGTGTCATATAGAGCCTGTCTTTATAAGCCGGATAAAATAAATTTTTTATTATTTTGGTTTTTTTTCTAAAACTTAAATTATGTTTTTTGATCAAAGGATTTTTTTGTTGCTTCATGAATTTGGAAGAGATTGTTTAAGTAGAGATATTTTAGTAATTATTTTAAATGACAAAATCGGCGAAATTGTTCAATGAAATTGATTAATTTCAAAATGGAACTAATTTTTCTTGTAAGAATGAATGATTTTTAATATTATAATAGAAAGTTTTTAAAAAAGGCAAATTTTTAGTTTTAGGACTTGGCAGCAGTTAGGGAAATTTTTAGAAAAAAGCTTCGTTTTTGACGATCTATGCCAAATATGTTTTACAAAAATTACGGCCTTTTCTACAAAATTTTCCTAAGCAAGCTCCCTAAGTGTTAAGTTTATAAAATAAAAGAAAGATAAAAATGAATTGGTTAATTAATAATAAAAAAAGTTTTTTGATTTTTGTAATTTTGTTTGCAGCAGTAGGTTTTTGCTTATTGTTGAATTTTGTTAAAGCTCAATCAACTGATTTACAAGAAACCTCCTCAACCCAACAAGAAGATGAAACCGATCAGGAGGAAATTGAAAAACAAATCAGGAAAAAAAGAAAACAGTTGATTGAATCGCAGAAAAAGAAACAGGGTTATCAAAGCAAAGCTGATTATTTGGGAGCCAAATCGCAGTCTTTACAAAAAGTAATCGGCGATCTGGATCAGGAGATAAAATTGACTCAGCAATCAATTGAGGCTACAGAAGAAAATCTTAAATTAACCCAGCAGGAAATTCAGATAAAACACGGTCAGATTTTACACTTGGAAGATATATTAACCCAAAAGCGAAAAATCCTGGCGGAATATGTAAAAATTTTAAATAATGAAGCCAATAAATCGGCCCTGGAAGTCATGCTTTCCTCAAAAGATTTAGCCGATTATTTCAGCCAGCTAAACAGTATTAATGAGACCTCCAAAAGCATTAAGCGAATTTATGATGAAATCAAGGCTGATAAAGATAAGCTGGTAAAGCAAAAAAAAGATTTAGAGCAAAAAAGGGAAAGTCAAAACCAACTTAGGGCTATGCAGAACCAGCAAAAACAATATTTAAACAACAAGAAGGAACAAAAAGATAAACTATTGGCGGCCACTCAAGGAGAGGAGGAAAAATTCAGACAATTGATGGAAAAAGAGCAGGATGCTATTAGTCGAATTTCCAGCGAGTTAACCGCTTTACAGAGCCATGGGGTGGCAATTGAATTTGAAGACGCTTTAATGGCGGCCAGATACGCTTCCTCGCTTACCAAAGTTAGAACTGCTTATTTACTTGGAATTTTGCGGGTAGAATCCAATATGGGCAATAATGTTGGGGGCGGTTATTATAAAGTGGATATGCGGCCAAGCCAACACGAAATTTTTGAGCTTATTTGCGAAGAATTAGGATATGAGGCCGAAGATATGCCGGTTTCCAAAAAACCCTGTTATCGAGATGATGAAGGCAACTGTACCGGTTGGGGAGGAGCTATGGGTCCCGCTCAGTTTATGCCGACCACCTGGCTGGGTTATAAAGATCAGGTAAAGGCTATAACCGGGCAAACGGCCAATCCCTGGAACCTTAATCACGCGTTGGTAGCCATGGCTTTAAAAGTGGCTAAAATAGATGGTGTCACTGATCACGACCGGGAGGCTGAATTTAAAGCCGCTAACATCTATTTGGCTGGCAGCAATTGGGAAAACTATACTTGGTACGGGGATCGGGTTTTAAAATACGCGGATGCTTTTGAACAAAAAATAAAGCAAGAGGATCTTTAAGAACCTCTTGCTAAAAATTTTAAAGCTTCCTTTACTCTTTGGCCAACATCTTTGATTTTTTTGTTTACATTTTGCAAAGCTTCTCTGGCTTGTTGGTTGGAATAACCCAGAGCCTCCAGAGCCTCAATTGATTCAACATCTAGACTGGCTGATTTTGAACCTTCCAGACTCTCTCCGATTTCAATGGAACCCAGTTTGCTTTTTAGCTCCAGTACAATTCGCTGGGCTGTTTTTTTTCCAATACCTGAGACTTTAGTTAAAATAGAATAATCACCCGTAGAAATAGAGTCTTTAAGCTGGGCGGGGGAGGCTTGCGATAGAACTCCCATTGCCCCTTTGGGACCAATACCGGAAATGGTAAGTAAAACTTCAAAAAAATTTAATTCTTCTTTTTTTAAAAAACCATACAGCTCTAAAGCGGTTTCTCTAACCGATAAATAAGTAAAAACTTCAATTTCATTATTTAAGATGGCTTTGGAAATCAAATCATTGGTGGCAAAAATTTTATAACCAATACCTTGATTTTCTACAATTAAATAATTCAGGGATTTGTCAATTACGGAGCCTTTTATTTTAGAAATCATAGCATTTGGTTATTTATTTAAAATATCTTGCGCATCCTTACTTTTGTCAGGTAACAGAGAAAAAAACAATATCAGAATCCTTAACACTTTTTTTGTCAGAAAAAAATCAAAGCAGTTTTTAGGGGATTAATAAAACTTTTTATTCTTGTCATTCTTGATCTTTTAGCACAGTAAATTCAGTTCCCTTAATTTGAGGATTTAGGTCAATTATCTCTTTGTCTAAAGCCAGTTGGTATTGAAATTCATTAATTAAGTTATTATCGGGTTCTACAAAAATAATTTGGGATTTTTGGGTTAAATCGATCACCTTTTCCTGATTTTGATCTAAAATAACATATTCTATATTAGGGTCGTTAAAATTAAAAAATCTAATGGTTTCCACAGACACCGGGAATCCGGTGTTGATTATTTTAGAATCTTTTTTTACAAATACATATTTTTTTTGGTCTTTGGGAAGATTTTGCAGGTAATAGCCGACATTTACCAGTTTTCTTTCAAAAGACCGGGCGGTTTCGGGGGAGGTTCCCCAAATAAAAAAATAATTGTAAAAATTAAAAATCATAGTTAAAAATAAAGCCAGACCCACAATAAAAACATTAAAATAATAAATACCAAAACAAATAATTTTGGATTTCTTCTTGCTTTTTTTGGAAAAGGCAAATTTACAGCGTTCAATTAGATTATGTTTATTTATCATAAAGCCAATGATAATGGAAGCTATAATATAGGCTACCGGCAGGGAACCAATAGATCGTAGGGCATGCGGGATTCCCTCCACTGTTAAAAAAGCGGGGCTAAGCATTATTAAAAACCAGGCCAGTAAAGTCCCTGATTTAATAAACTTATCATAAGGATATTGAATATTTCTGATATTGTAGATAATTGATTCAAAAGCTTTTAATTTTTTGGTTTTTTTGCTTTTGTTTTTTTTCAAAAACAGGTTAACGAAAGTTAAAACAAAAACAGAAATAAGATAGATTAAACCAATCACAAACATTACGGCTACAAAAGGGGATAGCTCGGGGTTAGGCGGCAGGTTATGCCTTAGATTACCATCGCCTTTGTAGACGAACTGGCCAAGCGTCATAATAAATGTTTTGCCGACCGTTCCCACTAGATCGCCTTTGTGATTTTTTTCGCTTAAAGCGGAAATGTCATTGTCATCCTGTCGAGCTGAAATATGAGAAGGGTTGTTGATAAAATAGTTGATCAAAGGGGCGGTGGTTAAAAAGACTCCCAGGCAAAATGTTAAAAAGGGTAAGATAATGGGAATTACAAAGCCTTGATAGAATTTTTTGCTGAATTTTTTGACTCTGCCCAGTTTACTTGATTTTTTATTAACTCTGATAATATTTACCAAAAGGATCAGGAAAAAGAAAACCAAAACAACAGCCGGAGAGATTCGATAAGCAATGTAGGTATAAAAGCCTATTCCAAAAACAATCCCTGCGCTTAAAAAAATTGCCAAACTAACTAAATAATCCAGCAGATCTTTTTTTCTTTTTTTTAAGTTTAATTTTTTAAAAATATAGTTTTGTATTTTGCATTTTTTTTGCTTATAATTGCCAAGTTTAAAGATGCGGTTATAACCTCGAAAAAGAAGAAAAAACACCAGACACAAAACCAAAGGCATTAAAATAGCGCGAAAACCAATTCTGGAAAAATTAATATGCCAATAAGAAACCGCGACCAAAAAGCCGGCTACAGTAGCGGTTCTATAATTATACATTTCTCTTACCAGAAAAAACACCGCCGCGATTGTTAAAATTCCGATAATGGCCGGTACTGTTCTTAGGATTAAAAGATTTTTGCCAAAATAATGGAAAGCAAGGGCCAGTAGATTGATAAACAAACCCTCGCGTCCGTTGTTGTTGGGATAATAAAGCTCAAAATCACCGCTTTCCAAAGCCCTAAGCGAATCAGTAGCATTTACCGCTTCATCTGGATAAAGCCCCGGGGGAACCGAATCAAGTTCCCATAATCGGGCAAAAGCGGCAATGGTGATAATTAAGATGAGAAGCAGGATCTTGTTTATTTTTGTTTTCATATTTTTTGATTTATTTTTGGTTTAATAGAAAGAGATATATCCTATTGTAATTTAAATTAAAAAATTTTTCAATTTATTTATTAATAAATTTAAAAGTTGATATTATATCCAAAATTTTTTACAATGTTGCTTTCTTGTTTTTTTACAAGATTCAAATCCAAAAGTATAAATTTTATTAATTTGTAATCAATTCAGCTTTTTCAATATTTTTATCAATATCTATGTAGAGATGTACTGGTTTAATGGTTTTATAAGTGCCATCTTCTTGCTTTACCAAGTCAGTACATGAATCCGCAGAAATAGTAAACATAATATAGAAATCTTTGAACTGCTTATGCGACCAAGATGCTTTATGTTTTTTATTGGGAGCTTCTTCTATTTATCCTTGATGTTTGCCAATTGCTGCATATGGTCCTAGTTTAGCTGAACAAGCAGCCGCTTTAGTTGAAAAATAAACAGTTTCGATTATTTCACCTCTATAATTTTTCTTTTTGTAATAATAAACAACTTGATCTTTAGCTTCTTTATTTATGGGTAATTTTATCCCCATTTCTTCAATAATAAAATATAACTTTCCATTTTTTTCTTCATAACTGCCATAGCTTTTATGTTCTTTAATTATTTCTGTTGGGTTTTTATTTTTTTCTTCCGGAATTTCTTGAATTTTGCCATTCTTTTGTGCTGTTTTGTCAACATTACTTTCTTGAATTGTTTTTTGCTTTGACTGTCCACATCCGGCCAACCCAACAGCTAAAGTTGTTGTTAAAATTATTAGTTTTGTTGAAACTTTGTTTGTCATTTTTTGAAGTTAAAGATTTATTATTTTTAATTTAGCAAATAAAGATGAAAGAAAAATAAAGTTTTGATTAAATTTTTGTTTTTATATAAATTTCACTAAGATTTTATGTGTTAAACAAGCTTTATATTTAATGCTTCTGTAAACAGTTAATAAGGTTATTACATTAATTTAAGTAAGAAGGCTAGGAGAAGATCGGAATAGTAGTTTGTAAAGGGTATTTTCAAAATTTGACTAAAGTAGTATATTTTATAGTATATAAATATAATATTTTAAATTTATCTAAAAGATGGAAAATCAAGAAAAGACACCAAGTCATACTAAAGAAAATCAAGAAAAAGAGTCTTTTTTAGAAAAAATGTCAGCACTAGATGACAAATTTGGTGAGTTTATCAATAATTGGGAAAAGAAATTTGAGGAAAACCCTCCAAAAGCTATATCTGAATTACAAACTCAACTTATGACAATTAATTCAAAATTATGGGATGCTTATGATTTATTATCTTTTAATCTAGGTGATAGAGGAATAGATCGAAAAAAAGATAAAAAGAATAATGAAGAGTTAGATGAATTGAGAATAACAATTCAGAATAAAATGCCTAATTTAATAAGTTTTGTGAATGGTTCTCCTTTTTGTCAAAGAATAACCGAATGGCCTGAAGGGCCGGGAGATTGGGAAACTATTAATGCAATTGTAGATCAGGAAGTAATGGTTAAGAAAAATGGTAATCCGGTTTATTTTTGGGAAAAGTTTTTAGTATCTCAGTTACCAATTACTAAACAACATCGGGAAAAACTTAAAATCCAATCTAAAATAGCGGAGGAGGTCATAAAAAATAATGGAGAAAATGCAGGAATTATTTCAATTGGTTGCGGTGGTTGTAGAGATTTAGAGTATATTCAAGATAAATTAAAGGATCGAAAAGCAAAACTTTATTTAGTGGATCATAATAATAATGCACTTCGGGATGCTAATAATAGATTAAATAGGATAGATGATAACAATAAATCCTTAATAAATAAAAATGTTATAGAGTTTATAAGAGGCCTTGATAAAAATGATGATCAGGTTGATTGGAAAAATGTTAAAATGATTTATGCTGGTGGCTTGTTTGATTATTTAGATGATAAAACAATTAATTTTATATTGGATAAAATTAAAAACAAGGTACAAAATTTTAGAGGTGAAAACGATGATCAAACAGTGAAAATATTATTTACTAATATTAGAGATTCAAATCCTTTTCAACCTTTTATGGAGTTCATTTTAAATTGGAGATTAATTGGTAGAGATAAGAAAAGAATGGAAGGAATTTTGAATTCATTGGAAAAGAATGAAAGTGATGGGAAACTTTATACGGAACCCACTGGATTGACTTGGATAGCTGAAATTAGCATTTAATTTAAAATACAAAGCGTAAAATATAAAATGGATCCACAAAACTGGGTATTGTTTATTGTAACAATCCTAGATATTCTAATTGGATTAATAATCTTGTCTGGAAATTATAAAAAAGAAACAAATATTTCTTACTTTTTTTTAGTATTGTTTACTGCCGCTTGGACTTTAGGAATTGCTTTTTTTAGGGTTTCGGAGACAAGAGAGGCTTTATTTTTTTGGAATAAGTTTTTTATAATTACTGCAGGATTTATTGCTAGTTTTTTTCTTCATTTTAGCTTAATTTATCATGAATCTAAAAGTAATCTTTCAAATCTATTTAGAGTTTTGATACATTATCCAAATTTTTTTTTCATCTTAGCTGTAATTTTTTTTCCAGATTTTTTTATAAAGGATATCTTGAAGCAGGATTGGGGCAATGAAAGTCTTTTGGGTTGGGGTTATCCTTATTATGGATTATATTTTATGGTTTTTTATCTTTGGGGATTTTTTATATTATTTAAAAAATATAAACTGGAAAATTCTCCTAAGGGAAGAAAGCATTTATTGTTTATCCTAATTGGTCCATCGATTTCGATTTTTTTTGGATCTTTGTTTAATTTAATTTTTATATTATTGGGAAATTATAAATATATTTGGCTTGGTCCATATGCTTCTTTTATAATGCTTCTTTTTGTTGCTTATGGCATTATCAGATATCGACTCCTCGACATCAAACTGGTCCTTCGCAAAAGCTTTGTTTACAGCGCTTCAGTGTTGACTGTGGTTTGGCTGGGAGTGGGTTTGGAAATGGTTTTGGAACTTTTCTTTTCAGGTTTTACCACCGGTATCTTGGTTTTAATCATCGGAGTCTCCGTATTTACCAAAGTTAGGGACTTCTTTTATC
>WJJL01000028.1 GCA_014729725.1 Candidatus Moraniibacteriota bacterium
CTACCCGAACCTCCAAAATTATTGATTTTATCCAAACTTAGATCGTTTTTGTTGAATCTGGCGATTACGAAATCGCCGCTTCCATTGTTGGGGTTGCCGCCCAGGGAAGTTAAGTCGGATGGGGAATAACCTGCGGCGATATAATAATTGTCGGTTTCGACGAGGGAATTAAAGCCCTCACCGCCCAAACCTCCCAAATTATTAATCTTATCCAAAACATATTGATCTTTTTTTAAACTCCCGCCATTGGAGTCCACCTTTAAATTATATTCATCTTCGAGATTAAAATTGTTTTTGTCGCTAAAATCAATTTGGGTTTGGGAGGCTTTGGTAAAACCAAATAAGCCAAAGGTTAGAAAAAAGCCAGTTAAAATTAATAGTTTGATTTTGGTTTTGATTTGCATGGTTTATATGTTTATTTTTTATTTAATATTTTGATATTTTTAAAATTCTTGTTTTAAATTAGATTTTGGTTTTTAAATTTTAGCGGATTTTGAAAGAAATGCCAAAAATTAACTTATTCCAGAAGCGGTTCCCTCGCCTCAATGATTACATCTGGAAGAATACTGTTTTCCGTCGTTTTTCTTTCGATCCTGTCCGTTTCCAATTATCTGATTATTGGAGATTATAAATCCGATATCCTTTTCAAAGGCTCTGTTGAAATAATCAGGCAAAGTTTTTTCATGCACTACGCATCTTAAACCAAATTTCCCGTTATTTTTAATTTTATTGTTTTTGATAGACACAAAACCCCCTTCCAAATCCGATTGAAGCGCTATCCCCTGTTTTAAATTATCATGAATAAAATTTTCTTCTATAATGACTCGGTTTTCCCCTAATTCGGTTTCGATTCCACTCTCCCCATTTTCTCTTATAATACAATTTTTTATATAGGAATTCATACCGATATGAAGATCCACCCCTTCCTCTGCATTTCTTTCAATTAAAGACTCCCTTAAACTAAAATTGCTTTTTTGCAAATATATACCCTGGCTGCCGTTTTCACTTACTGTACAGTTAAAAATGGAAATTTTCCCGCTATTTAAATCCGAATACTCCTGGTTATAAACTCCGTAATGTTTAGCTTGGGAGACTTTGCAATCAACAAGGTTAACATTGGCGTCTTTCAAGATAAAAACTCCATAAAAACCTTTTTTGATATCAAGGCCTTTGATAAAATTGTCTCCTTCCAAAACCACCGCTCCACCTCCGGGATCTTTTTTTATCTCATATTTTATTATTTCCTGAGGACTAAAATTTTCTTTAGGGTAAATAATACTTACCATATTATCTTGAGAGATTAAGTCCACTCCTTTGGGAACCCTGATTCTTTCTTTGTAAGGTCCGCCTTTGACAAAAACAGTGTTTAAACTTTTATTTCTTGCGGCCAATTCCAGAGCCGGTTCTATGTTTTTAAAGGGATATTTTTCAGCCCCGCTTTGCCCCCAAAACTTAGAATTCAAATCAACATAAATTTCATTATTGGTAGGTTTTATAAAAAAATGAAATATATAATTTTCTCCAAATTCATAAAAACCATAAGCCAAAATAAAAATCAGCAAAAACAAAAAAATTCGATTTTCCTTTTTTATTAAATTATACCCAAAAGCCTTGATTCTTTTTTTCATCCAGATTTTATTTAAAAAACCCCAATACCAGTTCAAAAAAATATAAAATTTACTTAAACCGGCAGCTTTGTCTTAAAATTTGACAAAATATTTAAAATATGATATTAAAAAGGGTTTCCTGTTTAAATTAATTAAACAATGGTTAGCACTGTTTAATTGTGATTTTTTATTATCTTAAACAATTGATCGGGGCTAACTAATCATTAAATAATAAGATAGCCAAGATGAAAAAAAACTTGCCTTTTTCAACGGATGTTTTTATCTCTATATTTTCAGGTCTTTCAATTCTGTTTATTATCGGGCTTTTGATCTCAAACTATCAAAGTAATTTATTTGAAAAGCCGGTGGTTTTTGGCAGTGAACTGAAAATTAAAAACTCCTCTAATGAAAAAGCTCGTAAAAACCTTGTCGCATTAAATAAAAAATACCAAAGAACAAAAGATATTGCCAAGATAGAAACAAGTCGCGCAAAAATTTCCAATACTGATCAATGGCAAAATTATACCAACAAATGGTACGGTTATCAAATCAAGTATCCAAAAAATTATAATAAACCCAAAATCTTAAAATCAAACCCTTCCGCTTTCAATTATGAAAAAATTTATCGCTTTGAAAAAAACTCCCAAAACAATAACAGCTCCTTTCAAGGATTTGATATTACAATTTATAATAAAAAAACTTCTAAAGATATTGCCAGCACCGACCAAATAATTTCCAAATCACAAAAAGCAAAAAATCAAGATTTTTTAGTCAATAACATTGTTGCTTTATCCGCCAAAAATGATAATTATAAATTTTATGAGGTGAATGTTTCCAAAAATAACGATTGTTTCGAGCCGAATTATTTTTTTAGTTTTGATAGAGGAAATTATATTTATAATGTCAGCGCAATTTTAAAAAAAGGCCATTCTTATCAAGCTTCCCCTAAAAAACAACTAATAGACGAAATGCCGGAAATTTTTCAAATAGCTTCCAGTTTAGAATTTATTAAAATCGTGCGACCCAAGCCCAAACCTAAAGCTCCCAAACCCCACGGCGCCAAAAAGGTAAACGGCAAATATGTCTGCGCCAAAAAAAACGATAAACCCAGCGTTAGCAAAAAAAATCCCAAAGGCCACATGGATATGCAGTGTTGTCTTGATCCAGACGAAGTTCCCAACCCCTGGTGCACTTATTAAGATTAAAAAGCCTTATTAAACTATGGATCCCCTCTAAAAAACAAATCAACCATTGGAATTTTCATTTTCTGGTAAATTTTTTGAAATAGTCTTCCGCCACAATTAAACCATTATGACTTTAAAAAAAATCTCGTTACATTGCCTTGTTTTTTATAGATTCCTATATACAAAAATTAATAAAGCATAAACAATTTTATTCACAACGCAATCATAAATAAGGCTGACTGCAGATTTTGTTTTAAAGCAAATCCTAAAAAATCGGTTTTTTTATTCACAGCTTAATCCCCACCAGCAAATTATTTTCAAAAAAGAACAACTAAAATTTTAAATAAATATAACAAAAATTAAATACAGAGATTTTAAAGGCTTTTTCAAAAAAATTTGCCAAAAATTATTTTTTTTGCAATTATAAAAATATCTTGAATTGCCAAATTAAATATTTTTCTTTAAAAAAGCAATAACCTGTTATCTGTAATTTGAAAAATTTTTGCATCAAAAAAAGTTTCAAAAAAAATACAAAGATGAAGAAAAAAAACAAAAACCTTGACTTCAAAATATTTTCCTTTATGGGGGTTTTTTTGTTTTTTTTGTTTTTTATAAATTTCTCCAGCGCTTTAGCGAAATTTGAAACCCAAAAATCGGTAAAATTAACTAGAATTGAAAATTTTTTAATTTATCAAAATTATGAAAAATTAAAAAAACAAAACATTGTTCCTGATATAGAAGAATGGAATAAATATCGAAACAAATGGTACGGTTTTGAAATAAAATATCCCAATCAATATGAAAAACCGAAAAAAGGAAAAATCGAAAATAAAGACTCTCAAAAAGAAGCTGTTTATGAATTTAGAAAGAAACCGGAATTTATTAACCAAAAAAATGATTTTATCGGATTTGACCTGGTTATATATGATCAATCCGAAATAAAAAACATCCAGCAGGTGGATGAAATAAAAAACAAAGAAAATCCTAAAAACTACGACTGCGGTAATTTCCCCATTTATGCCGTGTCTAACCCTAATGATACTAAATTAAAAGTAATCAATATAGATAAATTAAATTACTGTTTTAATCAAAATTATTTTTTCAGCTCCAGCGGTAAGAAGTATTATTATAACCTCATTCCTGTAGCCAAAAATCAAGAAATTCAAAACAATATCAATGAAAAGAAAGTCATGTTTAATTATCCGGAATTTGAAAAAATCGCCAAACAAATAAACCTAATTAAAATCGTGCGACCCAAGCCCAAACCCAAAGCTCCCAAACCCCACGGCGCCAAAAAAGTAAACGGCAAATATGTCTGCGCCAAAAAAAACGATAAACCCAGCGTTAGCAAAAAAAATCCCAAAGGCCACATGGATATGCAGTGTTGTCTTGATCCAGACGAAGTTCCCAACCCCTGGTGCACTTATTAAAACAAGGCGCTTTTATTTTACAAGCAAAAAAACCGGTTTTGAAACCGGTTTTTTTGCTGTTTTACTAATAATAAATAATGAGTTTGCTTTAAATAGAATAATATTAAAAGAACCGCTACTAAAAAATAAATTAAATATCAAAAAAATCCCGTTTAAACTGGTTAATATCTTGCTCCTCTTTTGCTTGTAAATCGTCAATCTCGCTAAAATCATCTAAAACCGAACCTGAATCTCCCATATAATTATCACTTGCTCCAGTTTTATTAAGCCAATTTTTTAAATTATCCACCGAGGTGGGGGTGTCCGGATTGGAAGCATTCCACATATCAACCAGCCGGCCAAGCGAATAACCGGTTTGTTCAATCGCTTTTCTAAACTGGATAGGGTCGGGATTTTGGGGGTCATAATTTTGTCTGTACCAGGAATTTATGTCAAAAATTTCCCGATCTTTTGCATCCTGAGTTTTTAAAACAGCTTGATCCGAGTCTGGATCATTATCCAAATCGAGTTTTTTAGCGGCAGTTAAACCGGAATTATCATCTTCTAAATCATACAAATCATTTCCCTGCTGCAAAACAACTTGGCCATTGCTTAAAGAATTAACCTGGTCAATTTCATCCTGACTGGCAAAGAAAGGACTTGAAGCCGGTGAAATTTTTGAGAAAGGCGTTACCACACTACGGGCGCTACTTTCCATAGCTTTAGTTAAAACCGGATCAAAACTTTCAGAACCCTCGCCCGCATTTAACTCTATTAATTCATTGGCTTTTACTTGAGGGACCTTGAAGATCTCAAAAATACCCGCTCTGATAGAACCGTAAGGAATCAAAAACCAGATCATCCTGCTAAAAACCGCTGAAATCGCCGAAGCGATTGAAGTTTGGGCGCCATAAGGGATTAAGGGAAGGCTGATGATTATAAAGCCGATAATAAAAGCAATCAAATACCTGGAAAATTCTGTCTTTTTTTCATAGATTCTGATTTTCCAGATTTCTTGTTCCAGATCTTGATGGATTTTGTTTAAAATTTTAGATAAATTTTCAGTGGTCCTGGGGATTCTCCTTCTGGCTTTTAAAAAGGCTTTATAACGATTCAATCCTTTTTTTTCAGCCCTATGTTGAGTGAGTCGCTGTATCGCGCCTTCACTAAAAATCATTATACCTCCGGCTATAACAAAAATTTTCAACCAAAAATAATTCAAAAAAGAAATATAGCTCAAACTGATCCCCAATATCATAAAAAATGTTCCCAACCCCATTTTAAAACCGGTGGAAATTTCTCTCCATTCCTGTACTTGAGCCCTAAAAATGCCCAGCACAAAAACATCTCTTAATTTTTCCTCTTTTATCCTTCTTAATTTTTTTATTTCATCAAAAATGGTAATTTTGGCGATCACCGCTATATCATGGGGCTCGACTTCTTTTTTGTTTTGATTAAAACGCTTTATTATAAAATCTCGATAATCCTCCAGTTTTTTATAATAATTGTTTTTTGCCTCAACATAATAATCCAGCTTATCAATGGATTGTATAAATTTAAAACCCAATTTTCTAAAAAAACCAAAAATCCCTTTTTCAGCTTTTAGTTGCGATAAAATATATTTTTCCCGCGCCTGATCCAAAGCTTTAATCACTTTTGTCGATTCTGAATTGTATTGTCTGGCCATGGAGTCAAGCGCTTCAGAGGTTGGTTCCTTTGCTTGCATTTTAGTTTATTTTTGTTTATTTTCTTTTTATATAAAAGGTAATGCTGAAATTAGAAATAAATCTAATCCTTATCTAAATATAAGTAACCCTAATTACTTTTTAACACATTTTTTTAAAAAACAAAAATTATTTTGACCAAATTTCCACCACTCTGGTTTTTTGCGTTAAATCCTTATGAAATCTAAATTTTAAATATTTCGAATGAAATTTTAACAATTCTTTCAATCTGTTTTTTTGACTAAAATCAATTTCCAAAAAAACAAAGAAATTCTTGTTTTTATAATTTTGAATCAATAAAATAATTTGATTAATAATCTTTTTTATCAAAAACAATCCTTTGTTTTTTGCGATTAGGGCCGCCTTGGGCTCTTTTTTTACCTCAAGACTTAATTTTAAATAAGCATCAGGGTCAATGTAGGGAAGATTGGCGGTTATTATAATAGTTTGACTTGCCTTAAAACAGTTTCTTTTTTCGATTTTATTTAAAAGATTGCTCCGATTCAGCTTTATTTTGTTTTCAAGTTTATGAAAAATCAAATTTTTCCTAACAATTTTTAAAGCTTTTTTGGAGTAGTCAAGCGCCAAAAAATTAATTTTTTTTTCAGCCAGATTTTTGGCAATACTGATTATTAAGCAGCCACTTCCTGTTCCCACATCGACAATTAAACTTTTTGAAGGTTCAAATTTCTCTTTTTCAACTAGAGAAAGCGCTTTTTCAACCAATAACTCGCTATCCGGTCTGGGAATAAGCACATCCGGGTTTACCCGAAAATCCAACCCGAAAAACTCTTTTTTCCCTAAAATATAAGCGATCGGAATATTTTTAAGCCTTTTACCAATAAGTCGTTTAATTTTAAAAATTTTCCATTGATTTAAGTTTTGGTTTCTTTGCAAATAATAGCGCTCCTTGGAAATATTCAAGGCTTTACAAACCAAAATCTGCAAATCCAGATCCGGAGTTGTTGAAATTTTTTTTATTTTCTTCTTATAAAAATCAACCAGCTCCTGTAAAATTATTTTTTTAAATATAGCCGGCATTAAATTTTATTTTTTTCCATTTTTAACTTCAAATCCTGTTTTTTGATTGATTCTATAATTTCCCCCAATGCTCCGTCTAAAATTCTTTCAATTCCGTGCCAGCTTGTTTTTGTTCTATGATCCGTAATTCTGTCTTGAGGAAAATTATAGGTTCGAATTTTTTCGCTGCGGTCTCCGGTTCCGATTTGAGAGCTGCGCAAATCCGCCACTTTTTTTTGCTCCTGTTCTCTTTGATGCTGCAAAAGTCTGGATCGAAGAACCGACAAAGCTTTGGCTTTATTTTTATGCTGAGATTTTTCGTCCTGACAACTTACCACCAAACCGCTTGGAAGATGAGTAATTCTGATAGCCGAATCTGTAGTGTTAACGCTTTGTCCGCCCGGCCCTGAGGATCTGAAAGTGTCGATTTTAATTTCCTCATTTTTAATTTCAATATCGCGCTCCAAAGCCTTGGGGATAACAGCGACAGTCGCGGTTGAAGTATGAATGCGTCCGCTTTTTTCGGTTTCGGGAATTCTTTGCACCCTGTGAACCCCTGATTCGTATTTTAAATCGCCAAAAACCTCCTGCCCTTCTATTTGAACAATCATCTCTTTTAATCCACCCACTTCATTTTTGTTGGAATTTATAATAGAAAATCGAAACCCCTTGTTCTCACAATAACGGCTGTACATTCTAAATAAATCCCAGGCAAATAAACCTGCCTCATCCCCGCCTGCCCCTGCTCTGATTTCTAAAATCACATCTCTTTTGTCTAAAGGATCTTTGGGAACGGTTAATAAATCATATTTCTTATTGAGCTTTTTCAGATGCTTTTGCGCCTCTTCGATTTCCATTTGGGCTATTTTTTCCAGTTCTTGATCTTCCTTTTCGTCATCGTATTTGAGATTCTCAATAAGATCCTCATTGCCTTTTATTATTTCTTTGGTTTTTTCAATTTCTTGAATTAAACTTACAATTTCCTCAAGTTCGCTTCTACGCTGACTTAAATTTTTCAATTTTTCCGGATCCTGAGCGATTCCACTGCTGGATAGCTCTTTATTGATTTGTTCAAATTCTTTGAGAATTGATTGTTTATTTTGATCCATATAATTAAATATTTATTGAACCTCTTGAAAAATAAATTTTCGTTGTGATATTTTTAAATAAAGACTTAAAATAAAGACTTAGCGGAATGGACTGGATTATTTTGCCGAACTTACCGCCTGGCTTTCTTCCTGGCTTAAGGGAACATCAGGTTTATTTTTCTCTATTTTCTTGACAAACACCTTATTGCCTGTTTGGGTGGCCAGAGAAGAAATAACAAATCCGGTTCTTTTACCATTTAAAAGCGCCAAGGCAAAGCAATCTTTTCTGCCGCCTTTTTCGTCAAAAGGATTAAATCTTACAAAACCTATTCTGTTTATGGATTTATGAGTTAAATCATTGACCTGATTTATAGCATCAAAAAGATCTTCAATATCCTGATCCAGTTTTTTATTTTTCTCGCTTAAATCAATCATGGTTTTTTCCAAATCCTTAACTTCGCTTCCGCCGCCAAAAACTCTGTCAAAAAATTCCTGAAGTTTTTTAATTCTTAACAGCAAAAAAACACTTAAACCAATAGACCCAAAAGAGATAATAATACCAAAAATCAAAAGAAAAATTAAACCATCTTGCATGTTTTTTCTTTATTAATGAATTACGACATTGGATTCATATTTATCCTTTAAGATAAATTATCATAATAATTGCAGACAATCAATTGAATTTACAGAATAAAAGGCTTTTGCTAGTTTAATATCAGATAAAAAATGAATTTAAAACGAGCTTGAAACCTAAAAATTTCAAACTTAAGCGCCAATTATTTGGATTGACTCCTTTTAGTAAGTAATTAAGAATAATCATAAAATATTGAATATGTTAAAAGTTGGAATCGTGGGACTTCCCAATGTAGGCAAGTCCACTTTATTTAAAGTTCTAACCAAAAACCCGGTGGATATCAACAATTATCCTTTCTGCACCATTGATCCTAATATCGGTATTGTTCCCATTCAAGACAAAAGACTGGATAAATTGACAGAGCTTTCCGGTTCTGAAAAAAAAATTCCCACCGCCATCGAATTCGTGGATATTGCGGGTCTGGTTAAAGGCGCTCACAAAGGAGAAGGGCTGGGTAATCAATTTTTAAGCAATATTCGAAATATGGATTTAATCTGCCATGTAATCAGATTTTTTGGTTCTAAAAACATCAAGCATATTGAAGACTCGATTGATCCTGTCAGAGATTATGAAATAATTAACACGGAACTTATTTTAGCGGATTTGGCCACAGTGGAAAAAAGAAAAGCTAAAACTCAAAAAATCGCTAAATCTGCAAACAAAGAAGCTCAAATCGCCTTACAAGGCTTGGAAAAACTTCAAAAAACCCTAAACCAAAATAAATTAGCCCGTAAAAGTGAATTGACCAAAGAAGAAAAAGAAATTTTAAGCGATCTGCATTTGATTACCCAAAAGCCTTTTATTTACGCTTTTAACATCTCCCAAGACACTCCGGAGGAAATTTTAGATAAGCAAAAAAAATTTTTAAAACAAAAAAATCATGTTTTAATCGACATGAAAACCGAGGAGGAGCTTTTGGATTTATCCAAAGAGGAAGCCGATGAATTAGGCTTAAAATCAAACATTGCTCAGCTGCCTAAAGTGGCTTATGATACTTTAAACTTAATCACTTTTTTTACCACTGGCCCTGAAGAGTCCAGAGCCTGGACGGTGGAAAAAGGGGCTAGCGCTCCCGAAGCCGGCGCCAAAATCCATAACGACTTTAAAAATAAATTTATTAAAGCCGAAGTTATAAATTATCAGGAATTTGTTTACGCCGGCTCCTATAAAACCGCCAGAGAAAAGGGCCTTCTTCGAACAGAAGGAAAAGACTATATTGTAAGAGACGGCGACATTATAATTTTTAAAATTTAAAAATAGTTTTATAGCCGATTCCAATGAATCAGAGTCTTTTTTGAAAAACCACCCCTTGAAAGAGTTTTTGAAAAATAAAACCAAATTTGAGTTCAAGTTTTTTTATCGATTTTTGTTATTTTAGAATCGGCTTTTCCGTCAAAAAATTTCATTTTAATCAAGTCGTTTTTTTTGAGCTGTTTAACACTTTTTACCACCTTTCCCTTTAAAAAAGCGATATTATAGCCAAGTTTTAACTGTCTTTTGGGATCCGAATTCTTGATTTGATTTTCCAGTTGAGCTAAAAATTCCTTTTTAGCTTTAATTAAAACCGAAAAATTTTGGAAAACAGCTTTTTGCTTTTCCTCTAAATCGACTTTTTGCTCTTTTGTTTTAAATTTCAGACGATCAAAGCCTCTTTTTACCGAATCCTCCATTAAACGAAACCAATCGAAAATTTTAGCGTAACGCTGGCTTAGAAAACTGGCCAGCTTATCCATTGCAAGCCTTTTTTGAGTTAAGTGATAATCGAATTCATTAAAAATAGAGCTTTCGTAATTATCCAGTTTATCTTTGGCGCTAATCCAGCTTTCAGCGATTTTTTTAGCCGCTCCCGTTGGAGTGGAGCAGCGAAAATCACTCACCAAATCAGCAATGGTTATGTCCCCTTCATGACCCACCCCGCAAACAACCGGGATTTTCGATTTTCTAATCGTTCTGGCCAGCTCTTCGTTATTAAAAGACTGTAGACTCTCCCAACTACCGCCGCCGCGAATCAAAACCAAAACATCATAATCTTTTGGATTTTTATTGAAAAATTTCACAGCTTCAATTAAATCAAAGACACTGCGCTGGCCTTCTACTCTGCAATCAAGAAAACTTATCTTAAACCCAAAACCGCCAATGTTGGTGTTAAAATCATTAATAGCCTGACCATGACGCGAAGTAATTAAAGCTATTTTTTTGGAAAATTCCGGAACCGGGCGCTTGATTTTTTCATCAAACAAACCCTCTTTTTCCAGCTTTAATTTAAGTTTCTCAAAAGCTTTTTTCAAAACCCCCTCTCCCACCAACTCCACGCTTCTTACCTGTAAATTTAAATTTCCGGTTCTTTTATAAATCTCTAAATAGCCATAAACCAAAACCTCCATTCCCTCCTCTAATTCAACAGCGCAAACTCTAAGAACATCCGCCCAAATAAAACAGTTTAAAACGCTTTCGTCTTTTTTGTCTTTTAAGGAAAAAAAAGCATATCCCCCTCTTTTTTGAAAACGCCCGATTTCGCCTTTAATTTTATAATTTTGACCGGCCAGTTTTTGATTAGTGAAACTCAAAAAATCGCTTACCGAGAAAATTTTTTCCTGTTTTTGTTCCTGTTTAGAATAAAGAAAATCAAGATCCTGATTAGAGACCTTTTTCTTGTTATTTTTTTTAGATTTTATTTTAGGCTTTTTTCTGACAGATGCGCTTGATTTTGAGTTTAATTTTTTGTCTTGAAAATCAAACAAAGGCAAGGATTCCTCTTGATTGTGTTGATTATTTTTATTGTTTTTTTTCATAAAATATAAATAACCGGTAGCGCCGATTGGTTTGGGTTTATTGTTTAAAACAAAACAGACTTTAACCTCGCCTTTCATGCTTGTTTTAACCAGGTAAAAACCGATTGGCGCTATTTATTAAAAATTAGGCCTTTGGGAAGCTTTGAAAAATAAAACCACCCTAAACTAAGTAAGGTCAGGCTTTTTTGCCGCAGCATTTCTTAAATTTTTTCCCGGATCCGCAGGGGCAGGGTTCGTTTCTACCCACTTTTTTTTGCACAATCGGAGCTTGAGATTCTCCTGTTTGCCCGCCTCTGCTTTCAGTCGCATTTTTAAGCAAACCCGAAGCTGAACCGGAAGAGCTTACAACTTGAGCGTCTTCAACCTCTGAGGTTTCCTGATCTTTCTCTGCTGAATTATTAGCATCGGATTTAACTTGAATTCTGGCTTTAAATAAAGTCTCCACCGTGGTTAAGCGAATATTATCCAAAAGGTCCTGAAACATTTCATAACCCTCTTTCTTGTACTCAATCAAAGGATCTCTTTGTCCATAACCCCGGAGACCAACCCCCTCCCGTAAAAACTGCATATTGTCAATGTGTTCCATCCAAAGCTGATCAATGGTTCTAAGCATCACCACCCGTTCTAAATGCCGCAGTGCCTTTTCTCCAACCTCTTTTTCTTTGTTTTGATAGGCTTTTACGGCGAAATTTTTAACTTTTTTTATAATTTTTTTTCTCTTTCGAGCCCTTTCCAGGTCTTCTCTTTTTATAACTTTTTTCAATTTTTCATAAAAATCTTTCCGGGCGCCAAATAAAGAAAAACAGTATTCATAAATTTCTTTAATATTCCAAACAGAACTATCCTGCTCTTGAGTGTGAAATTTTACAAAATTACCCGTCAAGGCCTTAATCATTTGCTCAATCTGAGCTCTATCGGTCAAACCCAACAATATCCTTCTACGCCTTTGATAGATTGACTCCCTTTGGCGATTAATAACATCGTCATATTCTAAAACATGTTTTCTGATATCAAAATTAAAGCCTTCGATTTTCTTTTGAGCTTTTTCGATTTGATTGCTCACCATTTTGCTTTCAATCGGGTGGTCTTCCGGAAGTTTAAAGGTATCCATAATTCCTTTAATTTTATCAGAGCCAAAGCGTCTCATAATTTCGTCTTCCAAAGAAATATAAAATTGGGAACTGCCAGGATCGCCTTGTCGGCCGGAACGACCCCGAAGCTGATTATCAATTCTTCTGGCTTCATGCCTTTCGGTGCCGATTACTCTTAAACCTCCGAGCTTCTTAACCCCTTTCCCTAATTTAATGTCGGTTCCTCGACCTGCCATATTGGTGGCCACTGTAATTGATTTCTTTTGGCCGGCATTAGCTATAATCTGCGCTTCTCTTTCATGATTTTTGGCGTTTAATATTTCGTATTCCAAACCGGCTTTATCCAAATATTTGCTTAAAAGCTCTGATTTTTCCACAGAAACCGTTCCGATCAATAAAGGTTGACCTTTTTTATTTTTTTCTTTGATATCCTGAGTAATGGCCAGCAATTTTCCATGTTCGCTTTTATAAATTTTATCGGCCATATCATCTCGAATCATGGTTTTGTGGGTGGGAACCGCCAAGATATCCAAATCGTAAACTTTGGAAAATTCTTCAGCCGAAGTCATAGCGGTTCCGGTCATACCAGCCAGTTTTTTGTATAAGCGAAAAAAATTCTGAAAAGTAATGGTGGCCAAAGTCTTGCTTTCTCTTTGCACTTTTACCCCTTCTTTAGCTTCCAGCGCCTGATGTAGTCCTTCGGAAAAACGCCGACCCGGCATAACCCTTCCGGTGAATTCATCCACAATTAAAACCTCTCCGTCTTTAACCATATACTGCTTGTCTTTTTTAAAAATAAATTGAGCTTTCAGAGCTTGATGCAGATGATGGACATGCCGGGTATGATTGTTGTCGTAAAGATTTTCAATCCCCAACATTTTTTGCACCCGCTCAATCCCCCTATCAGTTATGGTTATAGCCTGCATTTTCTCGTCTATATTAAAATCCTTACCCGCTTCCAGAGAAGGTACAATTTTTGAAAATCTTTGATAAAGTTTGGCTGATTCCACATCCGGAGCCGAAATAATCAAGGGGGTTCTGGATTCATCAATTAAAATACTGTCCACTTCATCGACAATGGCAAAGTTTAAATAATCCTTTTTAAATAATTTTTTTTCATCAGGCTTGACTTTATCTGATTTTTTCTCCTGTTCAATTCTTTTTTCAAATTCGATGAGGCTTTCTTTATCTCGAAGCTGACTCATTTCATTAATGTCTAAAACCATATTGTCGCGAAGATAATCAAAGCCAAATTCATTGTTGGTTCCATAAGTGATATCGGCTTCATAAGCCTGCTTTTTGTTAGCCGGTTTTAAATTTTCATATTCAATACTAACTTCATCCCCATCACTTTTAACCCGAGGGTCAAAAATATAAGCCGCCCCTCCACTCTGAATACAGCCAATTGTCAGTCCCAAAAAATGATAAAGAGCGCCCATCCAGTTGGTATCTCGCCTGGCCAGATAATCATTAACCGTTATCAGATGTACGCCTTTGCCTTCCAGCGCATTTAAATAAATAGCCAAAGCAGAAGCCAGGGTTTTTCCTTCTCCGGTCTTCATCTCGGCAATCTTTCCCTGATGAAGAGCAATGGCTCCAAGAAGCTGAGTATCAAAAGGTCGTTGTTCCAAAACCCTTTTAGATGCTTCTCGGCAAACAGCAAAAGCCTGCGCTAGAATATCCTCCAAAGTTTCGCCTTTTTTTAGTCTTTGTCGAAACTCATCTTTCTTGTCTTTTAACTCCTGATTGGAAAGCTTTTCGATTTCCGGCTCAAAAGCGTTTGTTTGATCCACGATTGAAGAAAGTTTTTTTAACTCTTTTTCATTGGGATCTCCGAATATTTTTGTGATTTTTGTCAATATACTCATTAAAAAAAATTAATAATCTATTTAAACTGATAAGCCCTAATCTTGGTTATTAATTAAGCTTAATAAATCAAGAACTTCATTTGTATCCAAGGCACCGTTCCTTAATACTTTATACCCCTGACCGGTCAGGTCAATAACCGTTGAGGCCATATCCTTTACTGATCCTGTTTTAGCGGTTTTTAAGCCCTCGCTAGAACTAATGGATTTTTCCCCTAATTTTCCACCGTCAATGATTAAATCCGGAGCAAGAACGGCATCTTTGTATTTTTCAATTATTTCAATTCCCCAAAGCATTGGTTGCTTGCCGGTTTCGTTTACGCTGGTAGAAACATAAGGAAATTTAAATTTTTTCGAAATTTTAGCGGTTAAATCGTAATCGGGGATCCTAACGCCAATGGTAGAGTCTTTGGAAATAATTTCATCAGAAAGTTTACTTTTTTTGCACTTTACAATTAAAGTAAATTTTCCGGGTAAAAGTTTTTTAAAAACTTTTACCTGTCTTGAGTTTAAAAAGCAGTATTTTTTAACCATATCCAAATCTCTCATTATAACAGAAAAAGGTCTTTTCTGGTTAATATTTTTTAAAAGCTTAATTTCTTTTATTGCTCGACTGTTGGCGGCATTACAACCAAAACCGTAAATAGTGTCGGTTGGATAAATGATTATCCCGCCTTTATTCAAATATTCCACCGCCAGATTAACCACTTGGATTATGTTGGAGCGATTTTGATAAAAATCAATAGTTTTCATATCACTTTGTTATTTTTTGATTATTTCTTATAATTTTCCAATCTTGCAAATTTCATCTTATCAAGCAAATTTAAAAAATCAAAATAAAGGTTTTTTGTTTCAAAAGACAAACAAACAATTAAGGCTACCATTGATTCTATTTTTTTACCTTAAACAGTTTGGATGCCAAATCAAAACAAACAATTATGCAAAAAGTTTACAAATCTTGTTTTTTTATTTAATCTAAAGGATAAATTCTAAACAACCAGGTCTTTCTATAATATTCATTATTTCCATTCATGCCATCTACTAAACAATATTACCAAAAAAAACTTCGAGAGAAAAAGCAAGAGTTCGATATTCTAAAAAAAATTACCGAAACCATCGCTTACAACCTGAATTTGGACCAAGTTTTAAAACTGATTGTTGATACCGTCCAGAAATACACTAAATCCGATTCCTGTTTTGTTTACTTAATTAAAAAAAATAAGGTAATCCTGGAAGCTTCTCAAAATCCCCATGGTCCGGTGCTGGGAAAAATTCAAATGAAATTGGGAGAAGGAATCACCGGTTGGGTGGCTAAAAACAAAAAAACCGTTTCCTTGAATTCCAAAGCCTATCAGGATAAACGATTTAAATCCTTTAAAAATATTTTGCCTGAAGATAAATTTGAAGCTTTTTTATCTTTCCCTATAATTTATAAAAACCAGACAGTGGGAGTTATCAATGTCCAACATGTAAAAGCCAAAAGGTATAATAAAGATAGAGTGGCTTTTTTGGAAATTATCGCCCGGCTCTTGGGCGGGGTTATTGAAAATGCCAGATTAATGCAAGAAACCAATATTTTAAAAGAGGCTCTGGAAACCAGAAAGCTAATCGACAAAGCTAAAAGCATTTTAATGGAAAACTCCGGTATTACCGAAGCTCAGGCTCATAAATTAATCAATAAAAAAAGCATGGATAAACGCAAATCCTTAAAAGAAATAGCGGAAGCCATAATCTTATCCCAAGAAATATTAAGTTAATCAGGCCTACCTCCCACCGCCTTGCTCAAACCAAACTCCGATAATTGAAAAACCAAAGGTCCGGAAGTTGGATTTTGGAATCTTTTCCTACCTCATCTTTACCTTATACTTAATATCTTGTTGCGCTTTTATTTGTTTTTTGGCTTTATACTTTCTGTAATATTTTACCAAATAAGGATAACCGGAATGTTTGGCTTTTTTAATTCGATAACC
>WJJL01000029.1 GCA_014729725.1 Candidatus Moraniibacteriota bacterium
AACTACTGCAATTTTAATTTTTAAAATTTTGTAAAAAACACAATCCTTTTACAAAGCTTTCGATTTTGGCAGATTCCAATAAAACCGCCATATTTTCTCTGAAAAATTAGCGGACGCGCAACGCAACTCCTATTTAAATTTAAACTTATATTTGTAAGGATAATAATGAGTATGCAGATATTTATGAGCTTTTCGACTGCCCGGCTGAGTTAAGAAATTTTTATAAAGCTCTTTGATTTGAGGATTTTCATGGGAAAGCCGAAGTTTCATAGTTTCGTCTTGACTGTAAATCGAATTGGTTCTGGCTTTTCTGATTTTAGGACTGGTGGGAACCGGCTGCCCGCCACCCCCGATACATCCACCCGGACAAGCCATAACCTCCAGAAAATCAAAATCAATATCGCCTTTTTTCATATCCTCGATCACTTTTCTGGCGTTTCCCAACCCATGAACCACTTTTGTTCTAAGCTCCAAATCGCCGATTTTGACCTTGGAATTTCTCATACCGGAAAGGCCCCTGACTTCTTTAAATACCAAATTTTCAGGATTATGTTTGGTTAAATCATAATAAGCGGTTCTAAGAGCCGCCTCCATTACCCCACCGGTGGCTCCAAATATAGCGCCGGCGCTACTCCCCAGTCCTAAAACCGGATCAAAATCACTATCTTGTAAATTTTCAAAATCAATATTCTTTTGTCTGATTAGTTTACCTAATTCCCTGGTAGTTAAAACACAGTCAACATCTCCTATGGAACTTTTAATAAATTCCGGCCGCTGGGCTTCGTATTTCTTGCAAACACAAGGCATTACAGAGACCGAAAAAATATTTTCCGGATCAATCCCGCTTTTTTGGGAATAATAATTTTTAATCAAGGAACCCATCATCATTTGAGGCGAACGACAGGTCGAAATATGCTCTAAAAATTCGCTATAATTTTGCTCTAAAAACAATATCCAGGCCGGACAACAACTGGTAAACATAGGCAGCGGTTTTTCTTTTTTTTCGATTCTTTCAATTAATTCGGCGGCTTCTTCCATAATCGTTAAATCCGCGGATAAGTTGGTGTCAAAAACAACATCAGATCCACATTCCCGCAACGCCCTGACCATTTTCCCGGTCACAATTGTTCCGGTAAGCATTCCGAACTCTTCTCCCAAACTCACCCTAACAGAGGGAGCGGTTTGAACAATTACAGTCTTTTTAGGATCTTTTACCGCCTCCATAAATTGCTTGATGGCGCTTTTTTCCACAATAGCGGCTGTAGGACAAACACTGGAACACTGACCGCAATAAGTGCATTCCAAAGGAGTATTGTATTCGGTGGCGGCGTTAGCCCTATAGCCTTTATCGCAAATAGCGTAAGCATCGACCGACTGGATGAACTCACAAACTTTCTCGCATCTGCGACATTTAATACAGGTCTGAGAATCCCGCATTATAGCAGGATTTTTATTGTCAATTATTCTTCTGGATTTTTTCTCCCATAGCATCTCAAGTTCTTCTTGATCGTTCATCTCCCGCGCCAGCGGAGTAAATTTAAATTCATCAATGTCATGTCTTTGAGCAAGAGTTTGGAGTTCGCAATCATTGTTTTTATAGCAATAAGAACAAAGGCCCGCATGGTCGGCGAATAAAAGCTCCAAATTGGTTTTTCTCAACCGAGCCAATTCTTTGTCCTCGGTTACAACCTCCATATCTTTTTGAGCCTCTAAAACACAGGAAGGTAAAATTTCAAAATCCTCACAGCCCTTTCTTTTAACCTTAATTAAACAAATCCTGCAGACCGCTTTTCCACTGTACCTTTTATCCTGCTTATAAAAATCGCTGAAATTTTGATGATCGCAAAGAGTGGCTATTTCAATATCGTTTTTACGACAGATATCCAAAACTCTCTCCCCTGGTTTAAAACTGTATTTTTTTTGATTAATAATGATTTTATCCATTGAATTTTTTACAATAAATGCTGATTAATAAGTATTTCTTCTATTTAGGAAAAAGATAATCTATTTTGTAATTGAAATTAATTACCTGTTCTTCCCTTAAGAGAGGTTTGAATTAAAAAATTTCGGCAAAATAATAACTGAAAATTTACCAACCTCATAAATTTTTAAATAATTCTTTTTGTTTTAAGTCAAGCACTCCTTTCCAGCACTGGGCGATAAAACAGCCAAAAGGACAAAAAGAGGTTTTTTCCAACACCTCGTTTAAATCTTTAATATTTTGCAGATCTTTTTCAAAAACCTGCTTGTTTTTTAACCTTTCGGCAATATTTAAAAGCCGGTAACTTCCCTCTCTGCAGGGAGTGCACTGCCCGCAGGATTCGCGTTGAAAAAACTCCGACCAGGCTAAAACCAAATCTCTTATATCCGTATCTTTATCAACCACCAAAACACTCCCCAAACCCACTAAAGCATTACCCTGTTTTTTTTGATAGCTTAATTTATAGTCCAGTTTTTCTTGAGTAAAAAAATTACCCATCCAACCGACTTGAACAAAATCCAATTGCTTGGATTTTTCTAACCCACCGCAATAATCATAAATCAAATCTCTGATGGTGATTCCTAACGGTGCCTCATAAAGTCCGGGATTTTTTACCGCTCCTAAAACACTAAAAAGCTTGGTTCCATTGGATTCCTGACAGCCAATCTTTTTATATTTGGCGGCCCCGATTTCCAAAATTATAGGAATATTGATAACTGTTTCCACATTATTAACCACCGTTGGATTTTTTAAAAAACCTAATTCCGGCGGAAAAGGAGGCTTCATTCTGGGTTCACCTCTGTAGCCTTCCAAAGAGTTTATTAAAGTTGTTTCCTCGCCGAAAATATAGCCCCCTGAACCCAAAACCACTTGCATTTCAATATCAACATTTTTATCCAAAATATTTTTGCCTAAAAAACCTCTTTCGTAAGCTAAATTAACACAGTTTTTTAATGTCTCATAATAATCTTTGTGATGGCCGTTGACATAAATAATAACTTTTGAGGCTTCAAGCGCATAACTTGCGACAGCGGCCCCCTCGATTATGGAATGAGGGTTTTTTTCAATCACCCTGCCGTCTTTGAATGTCCCGGGTTGAGATTCATCAGCATTAACAATAAAATAAACATCTTTTTTGTTTTTTTGAGCGTTTTGTTTGGCTATTTTCCATTTTTTGCCCGTGGGAAAACCGGCTCCTCCTCTGCCTCTAAGCCCGCTTTCATCGATTTGATCGACAATATCGTTAGGTTTTTTATTTTTATAAACACAGTTCTTTAATTGAAGATAGCCTCCATAATTAATAAAGCTTTCTATAGAAGCTGGCTTGATTTTATCCCAGTTTTTTGTAATTAACTTTTCCTGCACAAATTTTAATTAATAATTTTTTTTAATTAAGTTTACAATGAAAATTAAACTTAAATTTTTTAAATATAATTTTTCAAAATATCGTCAACCATGGAAGGATTAACTTTTTCATACATAGTTCCATTAATAATAACTACCGGACCTACGAGGCATTTTCCAAGACAACTAATCTTTTTGAATTCCACCTTTCCATTATAAATTTTATCGGCTTTGATTTTTAGAAAATTTTCAATCTCCTTTATTACCTTGTCAGCACCTTTCATCTTGCAGACTCCTCCGGAACAAACTTTGATTTCCAGCAAAGGCGGTTTTTGATCGCGCAAAACATCGGAAGAGGTAATAAAAGAATATAATTTTGAAGGGCTAACTGAAAAATAATCACAGATTTTATAACTGTTTTGATTGGAAATGTAACCGAATTGTTTGTTTACTTCATGAAGAGCGCTTAAAAGATTTTTTCTTTTGGGTTCAAATTGAAGCAAAATTTTTTGAATTGTCATAAATTTTCCAAAAATAAAAATAATTTGGTTTGTTAAATTTCAATACCAAATTTTTCTTCCCATTAATTTATATAATTTCAATTATATAAAAGCCTATGAAAAATAAAATTACTAAATCAACCTTAATTAATTTTATCATAAGTTAAATTTATTTCAAATTACAAATTAAAAATCAGCTTTTTCTTAAAAATACACGGGGTGACAAGATTTTCATTTTTTTAAAGCAATTGCAATATTTGATTTATTTTTCAAATCTTCCTTAAATTGGAATTATCTATAATTTTACGCTATAATTATTTAACAATAATTCCAATTATTTTTTATCCTTATTTTAAGAAGTGGATCTAAATTAGATAACGCTAATCTTAATTTAAATAAAGGAAGTTCTAAAAAACAAACAACTACTGAAATTTTTATTTTTTGGTAAATTTCGTCACATTAGCTTGTTTTTCAGAAATTCCCAAACCAAAAAAATTTAACTTTAAAATCAATTTATGCAACTACAAGACATCTTAGACTATCAAATCGCTCAAAATACCGGAAAAGACTATCTGATCAGTATCGCAATTTTTTTAATCGTGCTTGCGATCCTTAAAATTTTCAAATCGATAGTCTTTGTTAAACTTATGAAAGCCAGTAAAAAAACCAAAACCGATATCGATGACTTTTTAGTAAGCCTTACCGGAGATATTAAACCCATTTTTTATTTTATTTTCGCTCTTTTTATCTCAATCCAAAATTTACAGATTCCGAGCCTTTATAATAGAATTATCTATACTTTGTTTTTAATCGCTTTGGTTTATCAGGTAATAATCGTACTCCAAAAAGCTATCGATTATATAACGGAAAAAATAATTGAAAACCATTCTCAAAAAGACGACGAAGAAACCACGCAAGCCGGAATTGAAAACGAAAAAGAAATAATAAAATTCGCCAGCCGGCTGGTAAAATACTCTCTTTGGATTTTTGGAATTGTTCTAATTCTGTCCAATTTAAATGTTAATGTAACCTCGCTTATCACAGGGCTGGGGATAGGAGGAATCGCTATGGCTTTGGCGGTGCAAAATATTTTAAGCGATGTTTTTTCTTCAGTTTCCATTTTTGTGGATAAACCTTTCAGCGTTGGGGATTTTATTTCTACCAAAACCGAATCGGGAACCGTTAAAAAAATCGGCATAAAAACAACCAGAATTATTTCCTTAACCGGAGAAGAACTGGTCGTTCCCAACAAGGATTTAACTGAATCAAGAATTCATAATTTCAAAAAACTGGAACAAAGAAGAATTTCTTTTAATATCGGGGTGGTTTATGAAACCGATATTGATAAGCTCAAAAAAGTAAGAGAAATTATTAAAAAAGCTATAGAGCAAGTGGAGATAGCCGAATGTGACAGGGTTAGATTTAAGGAATTTGGCGATTCCAGCTTGAATTTTGAAGCTGTAATGTATATTAATTCCAAAGACTATTCTGAAGCCTTGGAGGCAAGAGAGCAAATTAATTTTCAAATTTTGGAAGCCTTTAATAAAGAAAAGATCGAATTTGCCTATCCTACCAGAAGCATAATTTTGAATAAGCAGGGTTAGAATTTCCATCTATTGTCCTATTGGCTTGAGTTAAAAAATTACCTGTACATTTTTTCAATCAAGTCCTTATACTTGGCTTCAATGACTTTTCTTTTCACTTTTAAGGTAGCGGTTAGCTCGCCTTCTTCTATAGTAAAAGGATCAAATAAAATTTGAAAATCCCTGATTCTTTCAAAATGCTCCAATTCCTTGTTGATTTTATTAAGTTGCTTTCTTATCTGCTTTTTTACCTGATCATAGGGTTTTTTTCTCAAGCTTTTATTTGGAATAATAATTGCTGTTAAATATTTTTTTCTGTTTCCTGAAACCAAAGATTGATCAATCAAGGGATTGATATTTAACAAACATTCGATTTTTTCCGGAGGAATATTTTTCCCGTTGGAGGTAACGATTATCTCTTTTTTTCTTCCAATGATGGTTAAGAAACCCTCTTTGTCTAAAAAACCCAAGTCCCCTGTTTTAAACCAATCTTGCTCAAAAACCTCCTGATTTAAATCTTGTCTTTGCCAATAACCTTCAGTAACACTAGGTCCTTTAACCATTATCTCCTTGTCAGGGGCAAGTTTTATTTTTAAATTAGATAACTTTTTCCCCACTGAGCCGATTTTGGAAGATTTTAAACTGTTTGCGCTTATTATGGGAGAAGTTTCGGTCAATCCATAGCCCTCAATAATTGCCACACCGATATTCTTAAAAAACTTAATGATGTTTTTATTAATGCCGGCTCCTCCGGAGACCGCAAATCTTAGATGACTACCAAAAATCTGATTTCTCAATTGTCTTAAAATTAGATATTCCGCCAGCTTTTTTTGAATAAAATTTTTATTGTTTTTAATAGACCAGAAAAATATTTTTTTAATTAACCTGTTCTTTTTTTTAATTTGCGTAAAAATTTTTTCATAAACTCTTTCAAAAATCTTAGGGACCGCGATAATAACAGTGGGGTTCACTTCTTTCAGCTCTTTGGAAAGTTTTTTAATATTAGTGCAATAAGCAATAGCGGATCCGCTTAAAATAGGAACATAGGAGCCGGCAGTGCGCTCCAATACATGAGATAAAGGCAAAAATGATAAAAATTTATCGTTTTTTGTTATGCGAATCCTTTTTTTGACCGCTATAACATTTGACAAAAAATTGAAATTATTTAATCTTACCCCTTTTGGTATTCCGGTTGTTCCACTGGTGTAAATTATGGTTGATAAAAGCCTACTTTTGTTTAAATTAGCTGTTTGACCAAAAATCTCCCTGTCATTGTTATTATTGGACCGGACTTCATTTGATCCTTTTTTAAGTCTTTTTTCAAGAACTTTCTTGTCGCAATCTTCAACTAAATCCTGAAAAAAGTAAAATTTTTGGGAAAATTTTTCCTTATCGATATTTTTTCCGATTAAAATAATCTTTTTAATCCTTTTTTTATTTACAAAGTATTCAAAATGTTTTTTGCATAGTTTTTTACTTACGATCAAAAAATCGGATTTCGAATCGTCTAAAATAAAATCCATTTCCTTGGGGTTTGTGGTAACATGAATGGGGACCAAAACAGCCCCGATTTTATTTAAAGCCAAATCACTCATTAACCACTGCGGCCGATTTTCACATAAAATAGCCACATTATCTTGAGTTTTGATACCTAAATACAAAAAAGATTGAGCCAGATTATTGACATTTTTAAACAGTCTTCCATACTTGATGTAATTCCATTTTGAATTGCTTTTAAATAAAAGGGCTTTTTTGCCGGAATTTTTTAAAGCGATCTTTTTAAATTCATCGTAAATACTTTTCATTAATTTGAGTTAAAATCTGATATGGATTAATAGATTATATATCTTAAAATAAAAACAAAGTTAAATACTGCAAGTTAGATTTTTAAATAAATTCAATCAGCTTAGTTTATTTTTTCTTCAAACTGTTGGCAACTATATTTAAAAAAAATGAAGGAAATAATTAATAGCTAGGAATAAACCCTTATTATTCCTATATCACATTCTTGTAAAAATAGTCAATTTTTTAAACCTATGAAAGAAAATCCAATAAAAAATTTATCCTCCCAGGTTCAAAAGAACGCTTTCTTGATTGCCGGATTCAGTATTCTATCAAGTTTTTTGGGAATGTTAAGAGATCGAATTCTGGCTTCCAAGTTTGGAGCCGGTGACACTTTGGATGTTTATAACGCGGCTTTTAATCTGCCTGACTTTATTTATCAAATATTAATCATAGGAGGAGTTTCTTCGGCTTTTGTGCCAATATTTTCCAGTTACTTAACAAAAAATAAAAAAAAGGCTTTCCAAATCGCCAGCTCTTTTTTTAATCTTATAATTATAACTATTCTGATTTTGTCAATTATAAGTTATTTTTCAGCCCCTTATATTTTAAAACTACTGGTTCCGGGATTTGAAGGAGCAAAATTTCAAAACACTGTCACCCTTACCAGAATTATGCTCTTGTCTCCAATTATTATGTCTATTTCCGGTATTTTCGCCGGAATTTTAACCACTTTTAAAAAATTCATTACCTATTCCATGGCTCCGGTTATGTATAATGTGGGAATAATAACAGGAATATATCTTTTTAGCGAAAAATGGGGACTGCTTGGACTTGGCTTTGCCGTGGTACTTGGGGCCCTGCTGCATATGTTAATTCAACTGCCCAGTGCTTTTTTATCAGGTTTTAGGCCGACTATTTCTTTTAAACTGGACCGAAAGCTTTATTTGAAAATCAGAAGTTTTATTGTCCCCAGAAGCATTAATATGCTGGTAAATCAATTAAATCTAATTTTTATAACCATAATCTCTTCCACTCTGGCTTCAGGTTCTCTTTCGGTTTTTAAATTCGCCAACAATCTGGCCACCATTCCTTTAACCATTTTTGGCGCCCCTTTCGCTATCGCCGCTTTCGCCGATCTTTCCTTTGCTTACAATAAGCAAAAAATGAAAAAATTCAATAAAATTTTCAGCTCCACCTTTACTCAAATCGCTTTTTTCGTAATTCCGGCCGCTATTATGATTCTTATATTCAGAGCTCAATTGGTAAGGTTATTTTTCGGAGTCGGAAAATTTGACTGGGAAGACACAACTTTAACTTTAAATGTCCTGGGGTTTCTATCTGTCAGTTTATTTTTTCAAAGTGTTATCCCCCTGGTTTCCAGAGCTTTTTTTGCTATCCATAACGCTTTAATCCCCTTTTTATCGGGTGTTATCGCTCTTTGCGTAAATGTTGTATTATCGCTTTATTTTTCCAAAAATTTAGGAATTGAAGGAGTGGCCTTGGGATTTTCCATATCACAAATCGCCAATTTAACCTTTATGTTAACTATTCTTTATATTAAAATCGGGGGGTTTAAAGATCACGAAATCGCTTCTTCTATTGTAAAAATTTGTTTTTCCGCGCTTTTGGGGGGAATATTGGCTTATTTTTTAAAACACTATCTCGGAGACCGGTTGGGAACAGATACTTTTTTAAAAATCTTTTTGCAAACGGCGATCCCTGTCGGACTGGGCGGGGTTTTATATCTGTTCTTGAGCTGGTATCTCGGGATTAGAGAGATTGATTTGGTAAAAAATAAATTGAAAAAAATTAAAGAAAAAATAAAATAAAGGCTACTTGAGACATGGTTTTTGTTGTTAAATTTCAAAACAAAATTTTTCCGTTTGCAGGCGTTGTGGCAGAGGGGAATTAAAGGGGTGAATGCCCGA
>WJJL01000030.1 GCA_014729725.1 Candidatus Moraniibacteriota bacterium
TAATTTTCAGTACAAATTAAATTTATTCATACAATATTACAACAATGTTAAGAGACATCGAGGATTAGGGATGAATGGAGTAACACCAATGGAGAAATTAAATGAATTAGCAAGTGTAAACTTGACGCTGCAATGCCACAATAGTTGACAAAATGACTTAATTTAATAAAATAGCGTCAATCAATTGATTTTATTTAAGATATACTATATAATTTGTAGTATTAACTAAATAAAAATTAGATTTAATTTGACGATGACCGCTGATATATTAAAAAAATTGAATAATCTGATCTATTTTAATCTGAATAGTTTAGTTGCCTTAATGCCGGATATTAGTAAAAAGACCTTGGAATTAAGGATTTACCGCTGGTTAAAAAAAGGCGAGATTATTTCTCTGAAAAGAGGTGTCTATATTTTAAAAGAAAATTATTTGAAATATTATCAGGATCCAAGATTTGCTGAATTTTTAGCCGGAATTATTAAATATCCATCTTATCTTTCTTTAGAATATGTTTTAAGTAAATATAATATTTTAACCGAGGGGACCTTTGGAATAACTAGCGTTACTTTAAAAACCGGCTCTATCGTTCAAAATAAAGTAAACAGCTTTGTTTATCGAAATATTAAAAAAGCTAACTATTTTGGATTTATAAAGCGTTATTTTTTACATTATGAGTATTTTGAGGCTTCTAAAGAGAAAGCTTTATTGGATTATTTATATTATAAAAAAAGAAGTTTAGCCAAAAATTATAAAAACAGGGATCTGATTTTTGATCTTCGATTAAATCTTGATGTTTTTTCAAAAGATGATTTTAAGAAGCTAGATGAAATGACCGAGCGAATGAAAAGTGATAAATTAAGAAAAATTATTAATAATATTGTTCAAAATGCACCCCATAATTAAAAATTTAAGAAAAAAAAGCAGTGATTTAAAAAATCAAGGGCTTGGAAATGATGTAATTAGGGTTCAGATTAAAGAATTATTACAAAATCATATTTTATACGCCATTTATAACCATAAAAAATACAAAGATTTAATTTTTTATGGCGGCACTTGTCTTAGAAAAAAGTTTAGTCTAAATCGAATGAGTGAAGATCTTGATTTTGAAACTTTAAGGCCAATCGAATTTAAAGCTTTAGGCGAAGAGATTATTAAATACTTCAATCGAATTGAGCTAAAAAACACCTATTTTTCCGTCCAAAAAGGAGAATATATTTCCAGAGTAACGGTTAAATTCCCGATCTTAAACTTACTTGAATTAAGCCCACATCAGGATGAAGCTTTGCATGTTAAAGTTGAAATTAATGAAAAGCTTACCGGAATTTATGAGACCCAATTGTCTCCTTTAATGATCGATAGCTTAAGCCTGGTTTTATGTCATTATAATCTTGAAACCTTAATGGCCGGAAAGATTCTGGCTTGTTTAACTAGAGTTTTTAAAAAAGGAAAAACGGGCATAGAAATTAAAGGCCGGGATTTTTACGATTTAATTTGGTTTATGCAAAAAGGGGTTATCCCTAATATTTCTAAGCTAAAAGATGGCTTAAGAATAGAAAATTTAAAAGAAGTTTTTCAGTTACTAGATCAAAAAGTAGCAAAAATAACCGAAAGAGATCTAAAAGAAGATCTGTTGCCTTTATTTATCGAAAAAAATTTTGTAATCGACTGGTGTCAAAATTTTCATGAATTCTATAATTTGTATCGAAAGAATTATTAAGAAACAAATAAGTGTTAATATGTATAGTAATAATATACAAAAATGATATAGATGTTTGGGGGTTAGGATTATTTGAATTGTTAAAGATAGTTCCAGGGAATGGCGGTGATGTTCTTGTCGATTTTTTGAGGTCTTTTGGCTAAATTAATAACATAACCATGATCGGCTAAAGAGGAATAGTCTTTTAAAAAATTTTTTAAACCTTTAAGTTTTTTCAAAGAAACATACTCGGAGGCTTTAATTTCGATAGGAATTAATTTATTTCCTAAATCGATAACCAAATCCACTTCCGCACCGCCGGTAGTTCTCCAATAATAAGCCCTATACCCTTTGTTTAAGATTTTAAGGCGTTTTAAAATTTCCAAAACAATTAAGTGTTCAAAAAGAGGTCCTTTAAGAGCATTAATAGACCCATCTTCTAAAGGTAAATTAGCCAAGGCATTTCTAACGCCCAAGTCAAAGAAATAATAACGAGAAGAAGTAAAAATCCTTTTTCTCGCTTTTTTTAAGTAAGGGTCTAAACGTTCTACAATTAAAGTGTCTTCTAAAAGCTGATAATATTCTTTAATTGAAATTTGACTAACTCCCGACTGATTAGAAAGATTTTTAAAATTAGGGCTAGTCCCGGATTCTAAAGCGGCTAATTCCAGAAATCGAGAAAAATCCCCAATTTTTCGGCTTAAGGCTTCAGCACGGATCTCTTCTTCTAAATAAATATGGGTATAGGAAGAAAGCAACTCTTTTCTAGTTTCTTTGTTTTCTTTAATAATTTGAGGCAATGATCCAAAAAGCAAAAGATCGTTTAGCTTCAAATTTTCTTTAGGGTTTAAATTTTCTAAAGACAATTCAGGAATAAAATTTTGCTTAATTAATCCCATCTCCCCAAAGGCAAGCGGATCTAAATTAAAAAAAATTACCCGGCCGGCCAATAAATTAATCGGTTTTTTTCTTCTTAATTTTCTGGCCGAAGATCCGGTAATTATAAAAGTGGCTTTATCTTCATCAATTAGATATTGAACCGCATCGAGTAAGCTGGGGATTTTTTGAGCTTCATCAATAAAAACAAAAGGTTTGTTTTTAGCGGCTTCTACTTCATCAATAATTAATTCCGGATTTTTCTCTAATCGCAATCGTTCTTTGGGATGATGAAGCGGATAATAGATTAAATGGTCTATATTTTTAAGAGAGTTTTTAATAAGAGTAGTCTTTCCCACCTGTCTTGGCCCTAAAATTAAAACCGATTGATTGTTTTTTAAACAATTAATTAGTTTTTCCTGGTTAAATCTATATAAATATTTACTTTTTCCTTGCATAAATAAAGTTAGGTTTAATTTTTTCAAGTTTAAGGATAACTGCAAGGAGCTAATTTGTCAAATTTTGTGGCATTGCAGCGTCAAGTTTACACTTGCTAATTCATTTAATTTCTCCATTGGTGTTACTCCATTCATCCCTAATCCTCGATGTCTCTTAACATTGTTGTAATATTGTATGAATAAATTTAATTTGTACTGAAA
>WJJL01000031.1 GCA_014729725.1 Candidatus Moraniibacteriota bacterium
ACATGCTTTTTAAAGTTCTTTTTTTTTGTTTAGATTCTGTGCTATGATTTTTTTGTACATAGTTTTATGTTAAGCGGGTTATTAAATTATTTTTTGATTAATTTATTTTAACCCGTTTACACAAAACATTGTACACTCTCGACAATTTTTATTATTTAATTATGAAGCTATGAAAAATCTATATTTAATTTTAAGAAAAGATTCTAACAAAACGACCTTTAATTTATTAAAAAAATCTGCTGAAGAGAAAGGTGTTTGTGTGAAGGCATTTTATACAGAAGATTTTGACTTCACACAAACTTTTATTTTAACAAATAATGATGCTTTATATAGAATTTCAACAGATTTTAAATCTTCAATAATTGAAAAAATCTTAATTAATGAGAATATTATTTGTTTATATAACTCTTATATAAATTGTATTGGCAAAATGGACAATGTCTTAGGATCATCTATAATGCATTCTAAATTGAATTTAAAAATTATCCCAACTGTTTTTACACTTCCTCAAAATAAAGATCAAATTATAAAATATACTGAATTTTTAGGCGGATTCCCAATAGTATTAAAGGCATTAGGAGGATCGCATGGTGTTGGAGTAATGAAGATTGATTCAATCGATTCTTTATCTTCTATTTTGGATTATTTAAATAATAAATCTGAACCAATTATTTTAAGGAAATTTATAAAACACAAAGAGCAGGCACGTATTATTGTTTTAGGCGATAAAGTCGTGGCAAACTACACAAATTTTACAAGTGAAGACTTTAGAACAAATGTTGGAAATAAAAATTATAGAAAAAGGCTTGTAAAAGAATATGATGAAAAAATTAAAAATATGGCAGTTAAATCAGTTAGATCTTTAGGATATGAATTTGGAGGAGTAGATATTCTTTTTGAAGAGGGGACAAACAACCCATATATAGCAGAAGTAAATTTCCCTTGTTTTTTCCCAACAGCCCAGCGTTTAACGAAGACTGATATTTCAGGAAAAATGGTAGAATTTTTAATTAATAAATCAAAAGGTAAAATTGTCACAAAATAACTCAAGGGGACGTTGCACTTTCGCTCGTGCCCCACTCACCCTCGCACAACACAGTATATCTGGCTCGCATCCGTTCACCCAAATTTCTCACCTTTTTATTTTTCCCAAAGTTATGAGAAACTTCAGATAATCAAGAAACGTTATCGGAAATAATTAAAATTTATAATGGACCCAGAAATTAGTACAGGTATAATTAGCAGAAATGGTAAATAAAAAAATCAAAATATCAAAATTAGTATGGATGAAAGAGGAAAATGTATGGATAATATTTTTACGGAAAGGCCATGGAGAAGCGTTAAATATGAAAATGTATATATTAAATCCTACGAAAATTATCATGAAACGGAAAAAGGTTAGATGAATATTTCGAATTTTATAACAATTACCGCATTCATCAGGCCTTGGGATACAAAACCCCACAGAAAATTTACAACTTTTAATATATTTTTAACAAGCAAAACTTTCTGCCAAATACAAGCACTTTTTCTGTATTGAAAATGGGGGTCTACCTTAATTTTTTACAAATTCACTAAAAACAATGAATAAACTAATTCTAATAATAATATCACTATTACTTTCTTCTTGTTCTAATCAAAAACAACTTACCGATGATGAAATCAAAGGTTGGGGAACTCCTCCAAGTGAAGAACAGATTCAAGAAGCCAAATTTAATCCGGAAGTAGGCATTATTACTTCACAGGCAATTACTGATTTCAACAATAGCCTAAAAGAAGCTTGCAAAGACCAAAAAGGTAATAATGCTCTGCAAAAAGCAATTACTGATTTAAAAGATAATCAAAATATAAAAGCAATAGTTTACATTAGTGATTCAGTTTATATTTACACCAAGATCAATAGTGAATTTGTTTATTTAGCTGATTCATACGTAAGAACAGGCAAGCCAGATTTATGTGACGATTTACAATAAATACCAAAATTTTAATTACATCGTATAACAGCGTGTATCTGGTTCGACAGACTTGACGCAATTAGATTCAAAAGGAACCTCAAATCAGCCTCTCCCAAATTTCGCAAAAAACTATTAGATTTTCAAAGGAATTTTTGCTAAACTTCGGATACACGCAAACGTTAAATGAAATAGTAAAAAATCACTTTTTGAATTATAATTTTTAAAATTTAACCAAAATGTTATGGAAAAAAATCAATCCGACAATATCCCCAAAAAAGAAAAATTGGAAGAAAATTGCAATAATTTCTTCCATCGTCGTAGTTTCTGTAATTTCATGGGCAGGACTTACAAAAGCAGGATATATTCCAAACTTCTTGAATCTTGAGATACTATGCTCTGAAAATAAAAACAATTCGGAATTCCCTAATTCTCCTAATAATCCTCAAAAAAGATGGGAGGAGGACGATGTAGATGGACTTCCCACAAAGTATCGCAGTCATTGGCAACGGCGTCCAGGATGGGAGGAGGACGATGTAGATGGACTTCCCGCAAAACCCGTAATATACTTATATCCAGCACAAAAACAAGATATTAAAGTTCAACTTAACTATAATGGAAAAATTATTGCGGATTATCCAAGTTATAATGAAGAGTTAAAAGGTTGGAGTGTTACTGCATATCCTGATGGAAAAATTATTAACCATGAAGATAATCAAGAATACAGTTATCTTTTTTGGGAAGGACAGCCATCAGAAAAAATTGACTGGGATCTTTCAAAAGGTTTTATCGTAAAAGGTGAAAATACTAAAGAGTTCCTTCAAAAAACTCTTTCTCAAATTGGCTTAACACCGAAAGAGTACAATGAATTTATTGTATATTGGTTTCCTCTACTGCAAAATAACACATATAATCTTATTCATTTTGCTGATGAGCAGTATACTGATAATGCACCACTCACAATAAACCCAAGACCCGATTCTGTTTTAAGAGTTTTTATGGTCTATAAACCACTTGAAAAACCAATAAATATTGAAGAACAAGAAATAAAACCTTTTGAAAGAAGTGGGTTTACTGTTGTTGAATGGGGTGGAACAAAAACGGAATAAATTTTAAAAATTATAGAAATTAAGGATGATTTTTTACTACATCACAACACGGTATATGAAGTTTGATGATTCTTGCTCAATTATATTTAAAAGGACTGCAAAAATCAGCCTCTCCCAAATTTCGCAAAAAACTATTAGATTTTCAAAAGAATTTTTGCTAAACTTCAGATACACGCAAACGTTTTACTAAATAATGAAAAGTTTTTAAAATTTCTCCGAAATTTTTCATTCACAATTTTATTTCTTTATTTTTACCACTATGAAAAAAACAATCTTTACATCTCTTATATTTGGAACGATTCTTCTGTCAGGATGCTCTCTCGGAAATGATGAAACTACAGAGTTACAAGAAAAAATATTTCAATTAGAGAAAGATAACGAATTTCTTATTCAAGAAAATCAAGACTTGAAAAAGCAAATAGAGGATTTTCAAAAATCAGCAATAATAAATAATAATTCTAATGACGCAGTCCAAACCTCTGTTCCTGATAAAAACAAAAAAATTATTTTTGATAATTGCGGTAAAATTAATAACTATAATAAAAATTCTTGGTATTCTAATTTCACCGCTACTTTAAATAGTAATAATATTGCTATAAATGATATTTCAGAAATATGTTTATCTCTGAATAATACTATACTGATTGCAATTACATCAGGAGAATATTGCGAACCTGGTATTATCTTTCAATATAATATACCAAAAGATATTATCACTAAAGCAACATTCAACGATCATGGAAGAGGGTGTGTTTCTTGGCCCAATGAATTTGGAGAGAGAGATGGAGATATAATATCTCTTCAAGGCTTTGGTGTCGATGCAGGTTGTACTTCAACTATGTACTACAATTATAATTATATAGAAAATACAATTTATCTTAAAAAAGAATGTAATCAGTGTCAGCAGGCACCTGAAACTTGTCATAATTATTAAAAAAAATTGTGAATGAATTTTACTATCGCAAAATAAAAACTTTTCATTACATCGCACAACCTTCTAATTCGCTTCTAAAAGCAGGGTTGCACGTTATGCGACGAGACAAGATTAAATTATCAAATTAATTTAATCTTCTCAAACACGGTATCCGCAACCCCCTTTTTCTTAATTCTACTTGCCTTTGATATTTTTTCAATTATTTTGTACTTTTAATATACCAATAAAGAATTATTAACCCAATTTTAAAGAGCTATGAACCAACTGGGAGCAAAAAAACCCAACACAGCGCATTGTCTTCAAGCCAAGGGTAGAATTTGAGATTGTTTTTACGGAAAAACTTTTGAATAAAAGTCTTTTTAAATATTTGTGGGCGCTAAGTGACTAGACTGGAATTTTTTGGTGAGGGTTGTGAAAAAATTGGAAAAATTCAAATAAAAAAGCAATTCTATCTAAATCAAGCAAGCTTGTTCAGGCGGTTAAGCGCTAACGATCAAAACGCTCAATCCCTAACAAAATAAAACAAACCTATCATGCATCAAGCTAATTCGACAAAAAAAACCAATACTACCCCCGCTTCATTGAAAGAGCATGATCATTCAGAGCATCACAAACACATGGCTAGAGATTTCAAGAAACGTTTTTTTATATCCGTTGTCGTAACCATTCCTATTCTTGTTCTTTCGCCATTGATTCAAAAGTTTTTCGGTCTCGATCTAAGTTTTCTAGGAGATAAATACGCGCTTTGGCTTTTATCAAGTTTTATTTTTTTGTATGGCGGATGGCCATTTTTCAAGGGTATTGTTAAGGAGCTAAAGCAAAAGCAACCAGGAATGATGACCCTGATCGCCTTAGCGATATTTACTGCTTATTTTTATAGCGCCTCGGTTGTTTTTGGCCTGCAAGGAAAATACTTTTTTTGGGAGTTAGCCACCTTGATAGATGTTATGCTCCTTGGACATTGGCTTGAAATGAAATCGGTAATAGGAGCTTCCCGGGCGTTAGAAAAATTAGCCCGATTATTGCCTGAAACAGCACATCTCAAGCAAGGAGATAACATAAAGTCCGTTAAAATTACCGAGTTAAAAAAAGGCGATGTAATACTAATAAAAGCCGGAGAGAGAATACCCGCGGATGGAATTATAGTTAAGGGGAGTGGCTACCTTGATGAGTCAATGTTGACCGGAGAATCAAAACCGGTTCAAAAGAAAAAAGGGGATCAGGTAATTGGCGGTTCAATCAATGGCGATGAAATCCTTGAAATCAAAGTTAATCAAGCAATCCAAGACTCTTATTTAAATAAAGTCATAAACCTTGTTAAGCGGGCTCAGAAATCAAAATCAAAGACTCAGAGATTAGCTGATATCGCGGCTAAATGGCTTACCATTACGGCAATAAGCGCCGGGATTGGCGCTTTTACTTACTGGTTTATCTATGGAGCAGACCTGGCTTTTGCCATAGAGAGAATGGCAACGGTTATGGTCATTACATGTCCTCATGCTTTAGGACTAGCCATACCTTTGGTTAGCGCTGTTTCAACTTCACTTTCGGCCAAAAATGGTTTATTGATAAGAAACAGGGCAGCCCTGGAAAATTCAAGAAAAATCTCTGTTGTTATATTTGACAAAACCGGCACTTTAACCCAAGGCAAATATGCAATAAGCTCCATCAAGGTATTTAAGCCCGGTTATAATAAAAAGAAAATAATAGAACTAGCCTCATCATTAGAGAAAAATTCAGAACACCCAATAGCAAAAGGCATTCTTGCAAAAGCTAAGGAGCTTAAGGTAGATAATTTAGCGGTTTCTGATTTTCAAGTATTGAAAGGAGAAGGGGTCAAGGGCAATATTAATAATAAGGCCGTTAAGCTTTTAAGTAAAAAATCCCTAAACAAGCATAACATTAAAGTTCTCAAGGTTAGCGAGAGCGGCACCTTTGTTTATGTGGTTGTAGATGATATTGCTGTCGGACTCATTATTTTAGCCGACAATATACGTCAAGAATCTTATCAAGCAGTCAAGCAACTGCAAAGCTCCGGCATTAAATGCTGGATGCTAACCGGGGACAATAAAAAAATTGCCGAATCTGTTTCAAATCAACTTAATCTTAATGGTTATTATGCGGAGGTTTCGCCTCATGAAAAGCAAGAAAAGATAAAACAACAACAAAACAAAGGCGAGTTTGTTGCCATGGCCGGAGATGGTATAAATGACGCCCCTGCTCTTGCTCAGGCTGATGTTGGGATCGCGATTGGCTCAGGCACGGATATTGCGGCCGAAACCGCAGACATTGTATTGGTTAATAGCAATCCAAAAGATGTTGGTTCCCTTATTAAATTTGGGAAAGCCACATATACTAAAATGGTTCAGAATCTGTTTTGGGCAACTGGTTATAATGTGGTTGCCATCCCCTTAGCGGCGGGGGTATTATTCAATATTGGAATTGTTATTTCTCCCGCCATTGGAGCCGCTTTAATGAGCCTAAGCACAATTATTGTGGCTATAAATTCTAAGTTCTTAAAAGTGAAAACATAAAAAAGTCTTTTCAGCGTCAGAGTTTATCTACTGTAAGTCATTCCATTTTCAATTATGTTAAATTTTTAAAAAGATATTGCCAAAATTCATGGTTGGCTAGCGGACACGGTACAAATTTTAGTTAAGCCCACTTTTTAAATCGCGGCTTTTTTGCTAAGATAATTATAAGCCTTTTTATAACCAAACAACAATAAAATCAACATCATGGCTAAGAAACTACAAAAGGTCCAATACATATACAAATCATTTATCTTCACAAGCGCAATACTGTTGTTATCAGTTCTGTTTCTGGCCAAATACAACATAATCCCGGCTGATTTTGGACCAAGCAACAAAGGTTCGGATCGAACATTATTCCGGATAATGCAAGCGCTCTCGATCATAAGCGTCATAGCCGGTTTTATAGTCTTTAAGTTAATTATCGGTATGCCCAATGCTAAGAAAACCAGCAGTGATAAAACAACCCCCAAAGCTCCCGAGCCAGATCTTTTAGAACAGTATTATCCTGCTGTGATCATTAGAGCCGGCTCTATCCAAGGCGCGATTATTATTTTAGCCATAGACTATCACATAAATAATTATTCAATTTTTCTTTATCAAGCTGTTTTCTTAATCGCATTGTTCATTTATTTATATTCTTCCAAAAATCGAGTCGGTCAAGAATTAAAAGTGGATTTAAATAAGCTCAAGCCTTAATTAATATTAAGCGGTATATGACCTGCTCATTTGGTATTTTCTACAGAATTCCCCAAACGCGTAAATCGTCTAACAAACAGCTTGCCATTTGTGTTTTTATTTAACAAAGCCGGAAAAAGATTAAATTAATTCGCCTAATCCATGTTCAAAGTAAAAATCAACAAAAAAAAGCATCTACTTATTTTACTCGCAAGCGTGGTTTTGATCATTGCTTTCGTCGCCGGCAACATCTTATTGATCAACAAAATGTTCAATAGAGATAACTTTAACTTGGAAGAGTTTACCACTTTATCTAAACCCAAAACCAAGCGTAATCAACCCAAATCAATCAAACGGGAATCAAACAAGCAGATCCCGGCTGACTGGTTCGGTTATCAAAACCAGAAGACCGGTCTTTTTTTCGGTTATCCCCGGCAATTAAAACATGAAGATTTTGGTTCAGACCAGCGCAGCGACCTCTATATTCCCCGGGAAACCGAGCATCATTTAACTATTCAAAAAATATATTATGATCAACCAAGCAACAATGACCTTTCCATTTATCAGTCTTATAATTTTTCCGGCCAAGCTTACCAACAATTAAGTCAAGACCCTTCCTGTGAACAATTGAGCGATTTATTAAATTCTCAAAATAAAAATAACCGTAATTTTTTACCGGCTTCTTTTAAAAAACCCAATCTTTGCGATTATATCCACCAAGGCCAAACCATTATTTTTTATGTGATTGGGCTTAGAAACGATGTTAAAACCGAATTCTTCCTAGAAAGCGACATATTGGTTTTAGGCTCTGGCCACGCAGCTTTGATCAGTAATGTTTTAAGTCATGTTAATCAAACGCCGGCAGCGGTAAAGCAATATGAAGAAAAACATCCGGAAATCGGTTATCAAACCAATGAATGGGAAGAACTAAATCAAATTAAACAAAACTCTCTCAAGAGTCTAATCAAAAATCCAGATTCCGAGCTAAACCAAAAGTTTGACCTGCTCAAGCAAGTCGCTCAAACTATTGAATTTACTGAATAAAAACCCATATTATCAGCTACCAAAGTTTAAAAATCAAAATTTATGCCAGCTGAAAACCCAAGCCAGAAACAAGTTCAAGCAGACAAATTGGATTTTTGCTTGAATAAAATTTTCAAGATTATTATTAGATCTGATTTTCATGGCATGGAATTTAGAATAAGCTCTTTTTCCTTTAGATTTAAGATGAGCTTTAATAGGATCATATTTACCGTAAGCGGAATTACTTTTGATTTTACGTCCTACTGAAGAATGGTTTTTTTAAGGGCGTTTGCAATATTTCTTTGAGAATAACCTTTCTTCAATAGGATGGAGATTTCCAATCTATCCGATTTCTTGAAGTGCTTATATTTTTTACTCATTAAAATTTAGTTAAAAATTTATTAACTTTATTTTACATGAGTGGTGCACTTCAAAATTAAA
>WJJL01000032.1 GCA_014729725.1 Candidatus Moraniibacteriota bacterium
GTGCAGTCTTTTTGTAAAGGCCACAAATAAGCGGATAAGTAAGTCAAGAATAATTTCTCGAATAATAAACGAACCTGCTTAATTAAAATTTACAAAGAGACTTTTAGGCAACCTTACTTTCTCTTTTTCTTCTTTCTTTCTTCTTTTTCTCTTTGCTCATTTTATACCATTAAATAAATAAAAACAAAAATTATGAAAAACTATATTGGAATTGATATTGCTAAAAATGATTTCCGGGCCTGTTTTAAAGAAAATCAAAAGGAAATTAAATTTGATAATACCGAAAGAAGAATTGATGGATTCTTTGAATATCTTAAACATCATAAATTAAATAAAAATAAAACGATTATAGGCCTTGAATCTACCGGAGCCTATCATTATCGATTATTCATCAAAGCTAAAAAATTTAACTATAAAATAAAAGTAATTAATCCGATAATAGTTAATAAACATAATCAAACAAGCTTAAGAAGAGTAAAAAATGATAAAAAAGATTCAAGATTAATCAGATATTGTTTGATTAAAGGTTACGGTTATGAATTTAAGGAAACAAAACAAACAATTAAATTAAAAGCCTTAGTGCGGCAAAGAGAGAATTTGGTTAATATTTTAAATACCGCAAAAAGACGACAAAATGATATTGAATACAAGCAAGATTGCATTCAAGCAAATATTGAAAATGTGTATCAAAAACTAAACCAACAATTACAGACAAAAATAAAAAATTTAGAAAAAAAACTAATTAAATACAAACCAAAAACGCAAAAACTTTGACAGCGGATGTTTTTTTGTTTAATATTGAAATTAGCAAACTCAGTATAATTTTTTATAGACTCCTTGTTTTGGATATTGGATTTTAAGCTAACAATATAATCATCATAAAAAAATGAACAAAATGGAAAATCCGGAAAAAAATCGGGAAAAGCGTGAACTTGATAACTGGAGTAAAATAGAGCGTAAGTGGGGGGACGACCTTCCTTTTTTTGCAATTTTTGCGAAGAGTCTTGAGTTTTCTCACGAAAGGCCGCTATTGGATGCAACTCAAAAACTTTTTAATCCAGAATCGCCTTTTAAAAATAAAACGGACTTTTCAAAAAGAATCAGGTTGATTATGGAACCGCTCAGGGAAGAGTTGGAAGGAAGGGAGTCACCTTCCGACGAGAGGCAAAACCTTGAAGATCTTGAAGATTTTGGTAAGTACTTGCTTCAACAAACTGTTTTGATGCATAGAAAGGGTTTCTTTGAAGAACACAAAAAAGTTCAAGAACTCAAAGAAACAATAGAAGAGAATCCCGGATATGGAGATTTTTTGGTGTTATGCCAAGAAGTCCCAGAAATCAAGAATTTGGTAGATTTTTTGGTTCTTAGCAGTAACTTAAGACAAGAAGACGAAAGCAAGACCGAAAACAAGACCGAAAACAAGACCGAAAAAGGGATCAAGAATAAGGACATCCTTGAAAGAGTTGGTGGGCTATCAGCCGAGATATTGAAAAATTTTCTAAACAACCTGGAGACGAGGTTGCGGGAGGAAGCAGAAAAATTTCCTGAGAAAGAAGAACCTGGGAAAGAAGAACCTGGGAAAGAAGGGACTGAAGAGAGAGTCTCTTCTCTAGAAAAACCAGCCCAACAAATCGAAAAAGTTGTTAAAGAACTATTTCAAAAGGAAGTGGAAATAGAAAAAGACACAGCAAAACTGGAAGATCTAATTCCAAGGTTCAAAGAGCTGCAACCCAAGCTGGAACCGTTAAAAAAAGAATTTGAAACTGTTTTTTTTGATTATGAACATTTCAACTTTGAGTTGGAAGAAATATTAAAGGGTGACTTTGTAAGACTTCCAAAAAAAAAGAAACTTGGTGATTATAACCTGACCGAGGAAGCTCAGCAAATAATATGGGATAGCTTTGCTGGCAATGAAAAAACGTTTCCTATTTACGACCCGCTGGATTTTGAAGATCTGAAAAAGCTCGAAGAAGAAATCAAGGTAATAAATACAATGAAGATGATATCGCATATAGGAAAACGAAAGTTTGCTAGCAAAACTACTAAGATAATAAAAGCAAAAGATGAACTGGATGATCTTCTCAAAAATATTTGCACACCAGAGAGAATGCGAGAATATATCTTGAAAAACAAAGGAACTGTTCCTGACGATGAAGAATTAAAAAATTTTTTTAATCAATCTAACTTGGCCATTCAAGATGCAGATTCAAAAATTGAAAGCTTTAGAAAATTAATGAATGAGTTTTTATTCCAGCTTTTTATTGATGAGTACAATGGTATCAGAGCTATCAGACTAAGATTGGAAGAAATTCCACCTTCATCAGTAGGAAGTCAGTTTAAGAAGAAAATTTCCGAGAACCTTCAGAGAGCCCTGGACATGATTGAGCAGTACCTGAAGGATAAATTGGGAATTATTAAAATAGACGCTGAGAGAGGCCTAAATCTAACAGATAATTTTGATCCGGACGAATATGTTGGTACTCCGGACGAAGATGCTGCTAGTTACCCACAAACTAAAGGCCAAATTATAGATATTCAAGAGGTGGGATTCAAAAGAAGAGATGGTGGTGTTGTAAGTCCAATGAGAGTTACTACTGCTAAGTAAGAGGAGAACGATTTTTAATTTTTACTAACTTTAAATAAAAAAACTCACATAATGATATCACTTCTACTCGTGGCGATGGTCTAAAATCATTATGTTTAAAACGATGAACTAAGTAAAATTTGGTAAAAAGCGACTTTATGGTTTCAGCAGGTTTACCAAGATATTTTAGAATTTCTTGTTTTTGAGCAAAAAGGTAAATATCTTCAGCAAGTCGCTTTTGTCCACTTAGTTTACGGATAATGTCAGCAGTGTAATTAAACGGAATATTGGAAAAAATTTTATAGTTTTTATCAGCAGGAAAGTTGTAATTCAGAATATCTTGGTTTGCTACTCGAACATCCGAGGCCAATTCAAATCTTTCCCTCAAGTCATTGTACAATTTTTTATCCTTCTCTATCGCAATAACTTCTTTACCAAACTTAGGTAGAACATCATCTGTAATTTCACCAGTGCCGGAACCAATATCAAAAACCAAATCGTTCCTTGAAATACTTGAAGCCTTGATTAGAGATTCTATCAATGCTTGATTATTAACAAAATTCTGTGAAAATTTAATATTCCTCATAATGATTCATAAAAATAGTCGCAAAATATTTTAGAAAATTTTTTCACCATACTTTCACAAATTTGCCTCCAAAAAATGGAGTATAACATTTCGGTCACTAGCGTTGCGTTAGTTTAGTATAAGAGCCTCTGAAACTATTGTCAAAAGGTTGTTAGAGTATTTTTGATTCGACACGATCTGAGAGAGATAATTAGTAATAATTTTTTACTAATTATCTATGTTAAAAGAAAAATATATTTTTTCTCAAATCACAAAATTTATTCCTCGGTATCAATTTGAGAAATTTATCAAACAATATAATGGGAATAAAAAAATTAGAGTTTTATCCTGCCATGATCAATTTTTAGCCATGATGTTTGGACAACCAACTAATTTGAAAAGCCTTAGAGGAATTGTGGTTTGCTTGAATGCCCATATCAATCAACTGTACCATTTGGGATTTAGGTTAAATAAATTGACATTATCAACATTGTCTAGAGCTAATGAAGTTAGAAATTGAAAAATTTATCAAAATTTAGCTTTTTATTTAATTAAAAAAGCAAGAAAGTTATATATTCATAATAATGACTTTAGCCTTGATTTAGATGGTACGCCATATACGATCGATTCAACAATAATTGAGCTCGAGTTTTGGTTTATTTAAATGGGCTAAATTTGAGAGGACAAGTTCCGCAGTTAAGGTGCATACTCAATTGGATTTGCTTTGAAAACAATTGCTCAAAACAAGCTTCATTATTTGATTTTTAAACGCAACATTTGTGGATTTTACAATAAGAAACGGGCGATTCAAAGCATTTTCTTTTCAAGTTATGAAACTGTTTATTAAAAGTTATTTCGCTTAAATTTAGCACTTTCCGCCCTATGTTTTTTATTGTGTGTTGTGTGCTGGCCTTTTATATTCTTCCGTAAATCAATTTTACTTTTACGTTTAATAAACTCTCAATTTCTTTTATAAAATCAACCTTTAAATCACCCCAATTCCAAAAATTGAAACCTAAATATCCAAATCCCCAAAAAGGATTAAAATTATAACTAGTAATAGGAAATTCACATTTGCATGAGCTACATTTTAAATTGTCATTTCCTAAATCTTTATACCATTTTTCAAGTAAATCCCCCCAATCAGAATCAATCATATTGTTATTACAATTTGGACAATTAATGGAATCAACTCCATCACTATGAAATACTTGTTTTTTAGTAATTACTTCAAGTCCATTTGTTATTAAATCCTCAATATGATTATCTGAGTCCATTGCATTTTTAAAATTATCTCCTGGAGGAAACCCTCTATCTCCCAAGGTACAATCAGTCAATTCATTTTTAATAATTTTTTTTCAATTAAATAATTAACGAACTTATCAGCCAATTCTTTGGCATTTTTCTTATCGACATTTTCTGGAAATATGGTTATATATGAATCGCTCATTGTCTTTTATTTTAAGCTTGCACATAACGTTTGCGTGTATGCGATGTTTGCTGGCTGTATAATATCGCGAAGCGGTACAGCCAGCAAATATGGGTGAGTGAGCTGCAAGCGAACGAATTGGATACACGCTGTTCGTATAATAAAAGCATACCAACTATGGTATGCTTTTACAACTTAAGGTCTGCGTATCTTACTGTTGGAGCTTTATTTCCGTCGCATAACGTGCAGTCTTTTTGTAAAGGCCACAAATAAACGGATAAGTAAGTCAAGAATAATTTCTCGAATAATAAACGAACCTGCTTAATTAAAATTTACAAAGAGACTTTTAGGCAACCTTACTTTCTCTTTTTCTTCTTTCTTTGTTCTTTTTCTCTTTGTTCATTTTACATCAATAAATAAATAAAAACAAAATTATGAAAAATTACGTAGGCATCGATATAGCTAAAAAAGATTTTTGGATTTGTCACCATGAGAATAAAAAAGAAATAAAATTTAATAACACCAAATCAGGAATTGATCTGTTTTTTAGTTATTTAAAACAACATAAATTAAGTAATAAAAAAACAA
>WJJL01000033.1 GCA_014729725.1 Candidatus Moraniibacteriota bacterium
AAAAGATTCCAAAACCCAACCTTTAAGCTTTTGGTTTTTCAATTATCGGAGTTTGGTTTGGGTAAGGTGTGAAATGGGAGGGTGGTGGATTGGAATTATTGGATAAGGAGGTCGCCATTGTTTTTAGGTGGAGTTGATTTTTTATTTGCCTGAATTTAGAATTTTGTTGTATAATTTAGGAATAGAAGTTACCGTACATTAAGTAGCCTTTAATTTTTTAAAGTATAAAATTTTAAAATAAAAATATGTTTGGATTAAAAAGAAATAAAAAATCAAAAGATCAAAAACAGGATCAGGCTAATCAAAAAGACAAAGCAAAGGATGACTCTAATGAAATTAAAAATCCCGCAATCCCTCCGCTTAATATTTCCGCCAAAAGTGATGACAATAAAAATGATGGCAAAGATGAAGAAAAACAGGAGATAAAAATTCCCTCCATTATGCAAAAAGTACAGCCCAAAGAAAAAGATAACACCTCCAAAAAGACAACCCAGCAATCTGATGGGCAGGAGTCGAATTTAAATCAAACCAATAACTCAAACCCTTCAAAAAATCAGGATTTTAAAATTCAAAAAATTTCCGCCAATAATGATTCAAAAGAGGCGGAGATAAGCACAAAAGAAAATAATAAAGCCCAACAAAGCTCTGATCAAGAAAATAAAGACAATCAGGCTCAACAAAATCAGATAAATGACGCTCAAAATATTCAAACTTTTAAAACCCAAAAAGAGGTTGACGGCATCATTCAAAACGAAGAAATCAAAAATTCAGCCAGTCAAAACCAGATTTCCCAACTTTCAAAAAATAATACCAGCAATACTGATAATGCTGAAATTAAAAAAGAGCCTTCCAAAAAAGAGCCCTCCAATTCAATTGGCGATAATCAAGCTTCTCAAGAGGCTAATCTTAAAGAATCAGGCCCCTCATTGCAGGTTGAATTAAAAGATGAGCTTAATAAAGAACAAGAAAAAAGTGATCCAAATAAGAGCTCCAATAGAAAAAACAAACTAAATCCCGGCACTTTAGTCCAACTAGCAAATGACATTTCCCGGGGTTACTCGGATATTGAAAATAACAATGAAAAACCCAAGGAAATAAAGGAGATTGAATATGAATATTCCATTTTTAGAAATATAGCTATAAATAAATTAAATCAGCTAACTTCTTTAATTGAAGAGGTTGGAGGCAATGAAAAAATTATGAATCTGACTAATGATAAAGAGAAGATGAGACAGGCTATGGTGGACGCTTATCAAATTATTCCTTTTTTAGACAATATGATTGAAAGAGCTCAAAACCTTAATTATCAAGTTCAATCCTTGGAAAAACTTAAACTCGCCCTTAGAGATTTTGCTCACAATCTTAGTTTAATTCTTTCTTAAACCTCTTTTTGGATTTTGAAATTAATCAATTTGTTTTTTAAGAGATATTTGCTATCGATTATTCCTTGATTTTGTGATTTAAGGCGATATTTTAAAATAATTTTAATTTCTAAGCTTATTCAATGACAATTATTAAAACCCAAAAGGAAGAAGAGGCTGAAAAAAGCGGTTTACCCAATGAGTTGCAGAGATTTAGCGAAGATTTAATTTCGCCTCAAAAAGTAATTAATCTTAAAAAGGAAGTGGGGCTTTTTGATTTTAATTTATATTGGTTAGAACTAAAACATAACCAAAAAACCGTAGAAGGGACTTTTTCTTTTGATCAAAAGTTAACCAGAAAATTAATCGTTTTTGTTCCCGGTTTTCCCGGTGATGGCTCTGTAAGGTTTGAAGTTAATCATTTGGAAGAGGTGGCTAAAAATAAATATAGTATTTTTTGCCTAAGACATAACGGGACTATTTTAAATGGGAAATATTCAGATAATTTTATTGGTTTTAAAAGCAGACAAAATCAGGTTAAATCAGCCAAATCTTTTAAAACAATAGGCAGCAAGCAACTTTATTCAATGAATGATCTAATAAATGAACCCAAAACGGTTCTAAGTGTTCTGGCCAAAGAATTTGAAGAAATTTATTTAATTGGTCATTCTTTTGGGGTTTTGTCTATTATATATTCTCTTTTGGATTTTTCTGTGGAATCTAAGAACTTAATTAGTAAAATAAAACGAGTAGTTTCTTTAGCCGGAACTACGGGAATAATAAGAGGCGCTAAAAGTCCTGTTTTAAAAATGTGGTCACAATTATTAAACAGTAAAACCAACCAGAAAATTATCAATCTTAAACAAACCGCAGACAATCTTGATTTTATAAAACAAGCTTATAACAGAATTCATTTAGAAGCCTTTGATCGAATCCCCAATTCCATAGATTTTGTTTTTGTTTTTCCCTGGGGCGATATCCCAGGATCCACTGATGAATTTATTAGCCCTATAGAGAACTTGGAGTTTATAACCAATTTTGGTAGAGGTTCTTTAATTATTGATAAAAATCAAAAGTCTGATATTAAAAAAAATATTTTAGCTCACGATATGAACAATCTTAAAACTTCCACTATCTTAGATTTAATCAGGAATGATAAGTATTTAAATAAAAGAATAGATGTAATTTAGAAGAATAATTTTTACGGTTTTGTTTCAAGAACAAAAATACTTGGCGTTAAACCTGAATCTTGATTTAATTTTTAAAGCTCCGGAGTATAACAATTTTTTACAAGAAAGATTTGTTTTTCTTAAAGGTGAATCTTTTTTTGTTTTTGAAAAAGTTTAATAATTAGAAACCCTTTATTTGTCGAGGCTTGACAAAGATTATTATTTGAATATACTATGCATATAGGGGTGTATAATTAGTAAACAATTAAAATGAAAATTTTAACTCAAAAACAAAAAAAAGTATTAAACACAATCAGAAACTTTTTTTCCATCAACGGTAAAATGCCAACTATCAGAGAAATCAAACAGGAGTGTGAAAAAAAAGGATTAAAATTAAAAAGCACTCGCAGCATTTTTAATTATTTGAATGCTTTGGAACAAAAAGGTTATATTAAAAGAAGCTCAAAGGAAAGAGGAATAAAAATTTTAGATGGCATTAATAATAATTTCATTAATGTCCCCATTATCGGTTCTGCCAACGCTGGAATGCCTGCTGTTTTTGCCGAAGAATATGTAGAAGGTTATTTAAAAGTTTCCAAAAGAATTATTCAAGATAAGAAGGTTTTTGCCATTCAGGTTAGCGGGGATTCTATGGATTTGTCGGTTGTAAATCACAAAAAAGTGGAAGATGGGGATTTTGTGATTGTGGATGGAGATTATAGTGATTACAGAAACGGGGATAAAGTTTTGGTTTCTATCGACGGCCTTGCCACTGTAAAAACTTTTAGAAAAATGGACAATAATCATATTGGTTTATTTCCGGAATCTCAGAATCAAAAACATAAACCTATTTATTTAACTCAACAGGATCAATTTATTATTAATGGGAAAGTTATTGATGTTTTAAAATTTAATTAAATTAATTAATTCTAAAAATTAAATTTAAAAATGGATAAAAAAAATATTCATGTAATCCCTCATTTAACTCAGTGGGCGATTAAAATCGAGGGGGAAAATAAAATTATTTCCGCCCATAAAACACAATCCAGCGCCATTGATGAAGGCAGGAAATTGGCTAAAAAATATATGTCAGAATTAATAATTCATACCGCGGAGGGGAAAATTCGCGATAAAGACAGCTATGGAAATGATCCTTGTCCGCCCAAAGATACTAAATTTTGAATTCAAAATAGTTCTTAGTAAATTTTAAGATAAAAATTGTGGTTTTTTGTTGATTTTTGAACAAATAAAAACACTATTTATTTAGTGCTTTTATTTTAGGAAAAGCTTTGACTTATATATATAAATTTATAAAAATAGAATGAATCAAGTTATACCAAAGATAAGAAACGAGCTTAAAAAAAATATTGATCAAAAATATAAAGAAAATTCTAAAAATTTTTTTAAGGAAAAAATAAAAATATATGGAGTAAGAAGCCCGATTGTTCGAAAAATTGCTCAAAAGTATTATAAAGAAATTTCGCATTGGGACAAAAAAGCCATATTTAAACTTGCTGAGAAATTATTACAATCGGATTATAATGAAGAAGCTATCATTGCTTTTGATTTTATTTTTAGAAAAAGAAAGGATTTTTCTAAACAGGATTTTCGAAAGTTTGAATATTTTATTGATAAATATGTAAACAATTGGGGAAAATGTGATGATTTTTGCACTCACAGCGTAGGATGCTTGTTGGAGCGATTTAGTGTCCTGGTTAGCCGGAATGATTTAGAAAAATGGGCTAAAGCAAAGAATATGTGGCTAAGAAGAGCCGCGGCTGTTTCTTTAATCTTACCGGTTAGAAGGAAAATGTATTTGAAAAAAGCTTTTAAAATTGCCGATATTTTGTTATTGGATAAAGAGGATTTGGTGCAAAAAGGTTATGGCTGGCTTTTAAAAGAAGCCAGCAACCAATTTCCCAAAGAAGTGATTGATTTTGTTAAAAAAAGAAAAGCCAAAATGCCTCGAACCGCCCTTCGCTATGCTATTGAAAAACTGCCAAATAAGACTAGGAGGGAGTTAATGAGGCGAAATTAAAATTTTTAAAAATATTTTTCTCTAGTAATGGATTTAGCAATTTCTAAAAATTGCAGTAGTTGATACAATATGCAAAAATCTAATTAGTCATTTACAAAAAATTCTTTTTAATTATTAATCAAAACAAGATGGAAATCCAAATCGATAATAATCCAAGTTCAGAAAAATTACAAAATTTAGATGTTTCCTCCTGGGGAGTTTGGGAGAAAGAAACCTCAAGCTTTCCCTGGAGTTATGATGAACAGGAAAGTTGTTATATTTTAGAGGGGGAGGCTGAAATAACTCCGGAAGATGGGGAAAAGGTTGTAATTAAAAGTGGTGATTTTGTTGTTTTTCCCAAAGGTTTAAAATGCACCTGGGATATTAAAAAACCAATTAAAAAACATTATAAATTTGGCTAAGTAAGGGAACGTTGAGATTCATTTTGGATCACTGGCAAAATATATGCCTTATCCTATTTCCAGCAATGTTCTTGTATAAAATATTCTTATCAGATGAAGGGGATCGAGATTTTTAGCCACTGTGAAGAATTTTTGATTTAGGCTTTAATTATTTTTAAAAAATCCTTTTTGCCGGCTTTTATAATAATTTGAGGTTTTTTATCTAATATTTCAGTAATTGATAAATTAAGGTCGGTTTGTTTTTTTCCATCAATCGAAACTCCTCCTTGAGCGATTAATTGTTTGCACTTACCTTTGGAATCTCGGATTTTTAAGGAATTTAAAAGATCAAGGAGATTTAATTGTTGTTGTGATTCTTTTAATAAAGAAGAAAGTTTGTAAGTTTTTATTTCATCAGGAGTTTCTCTTTTAGAAAACACTTTTACAAAATGTTCTTTAGCTTTTTTAGCTTTTTTTTCGCCCTTTATTAATTTGACTATTTCAAAGGCCATTATTTTTTTAAATTTCATTGGGTTCTGTCCTTGCTTTATTAATTTTTCATATCTTTTTATATCTTTCATTTCAACTTTGGTTAGAAGCTCAAATCCTTTGATAATTAAGCTGTCCGGATAACTCATAGCTTTACCAAAAATTTCTTCGGCGCTGTCGGAAAGATTAATACCATTGCCTTTGGTTTTGCTCATAGTGCGCTGATCCGGAGCATCCATCATTTGATGAGTTCTGACAAATTTTTCTTTATTTAAGTAGGCTCTACTGATATCGCGACCTACCAACATATTGAAAGTTTGATCCGAACCTCCCAGCTCCATGTCAACCTCCATGGCCACTCCGTCATAACCTTGCATTAAAGGATAAATCATTTCATGGAGCCTTATTGGATCGCCTTGTTTTAATCTTCTTTCAAACATGTCTCGTTCAATCATTCGCTGTAAAGTTATTTTACTCATCAATTTTAAAATATCCTCGAATTGTAACTTTGAAAGCCAGGAGGAGTTATATAAGAATTTGACCGGATTTTTTCCTTCAAACTCAATCAATTGAGCGGCCTGTTTCTGCCAACCTCTCATATTGCTATAAATTTGCTGATCATTTAGCATTTCGCGTGTGGTATCTTTATCCGGATCCCCGATTTTTGAGGTAAAATCACCTACTAAAAAAATAACTTCATGTCCGAGTTTTTGGAGAATGCTTAGAGCTCTTATTCCTATTGCATGACCGACATGCAGATATTTACCAGTTGGATCAAAACCCTGATAAATTTTTAGTTTTTTTCCGGATAACAGTTTTTTTCTAAGCTTTTCTTTGCTTGGATAAATTTTTTCCACTCCTCTGTTTAAAAATTCATCAATTAGTTTTTGATCTTTTAATATTGTTGCCATTTTTCAATCTTTAAATTTTAAAACCATTAGGGTGCCGGTTTTTATAATTATTGTCTATTGCTGAAATTATTGCTTATAATGCCTTTATATATTAAATAATGTCATTATTTTAGAAATTTTGCAATTAAAAAATTTTTAAAAATTAATTTGTCGTTGTATTTAAAGGTTTCTTAAGCCCCGCTATACTTACTTGTTTTTTTGATTTGACATAAAGATTAATTTAGATTAACATACATATATTAGTGAATATAATGTAAACAAAAATAAATTATCCAACTAAAATTTTATTTTTATTTAATCTTTTTCTTATATTCTTTTCATAAAAATTCATTAATGTATAATTTAATTTAATAATTAATAAAATATAAATGTCCAAACAAAAGAAAAAAACGGTAAAAAAATCAACAGCAAAAAAAAGCAAAACCAAAAGAAAGCCAAACAAAAAGCACGTGGCAGTAGAAGAAGCCGTAAATAAAATTAAAGAAAAATACGGCGAAGGTTCGATTATGAAACTTGGAGAAGCTAAAAAAGTTGATGTGGCTTCGATACCGACCGGTTCCATTTCGCTCAATTATGCTTTGGGAATAGGCGGGGTTCCCAAAGGAAGGATTGTGGAAATTTATGGACCTGAAGCCTCCGGAAAAACAACCTTAGCCCTTCATGTTTTAGCGAATTGTCAAAAAAATGGCGGTTCGGTTGCTTTTGTCGATGCTGAACACGCCCTTGATCCAGAGTACGCCAAAAGGGTTGGGGTAAATGTTGATGAAATGTTAATTTCTCAGCCCGACACTGGAGAGCAGGCTTTGGAAATTGTTGAAACTTTAGTGTTATCAGGGGGAGTGGATGTAATTGTGGTTGATTCTGTGGCTGCGCTTACCCCCAAAGCTGAAATAGAAGGGGAGATGGGGGATTCTCACATGGGTTTACAAGCCCGCTTAATGTCTCAGGCTCTTAGAAAACTTACTTCCATTGCTTATAAAAACGGTACCACTATTATCTTTATTAATCAGGTTAGAATGAAAATTGGAGTGTTCTTCGGAAATCCGGAAACCACCACCGGAGGCAAAGCTTTGAAATTTTATTCTTCAGTTAGAATTGAGGTTAGAAGATCAGCTCAAATCAAGCAGGGCGATAAAGTAATTGGTAATCGGGTTAAATCAAAGGTGGTAAAAAATAAAGTGGCCCCTCCTTTTAAAACAGCTGAATTTGATATTATGTATAATGAAGGTATTTCTTGGGCCGGAGACTTAATTAATATGGCGGCCTCTTATAATGTCGTTGAAAAAAGCGGTTCCTGGTATGTTTATGGTAGCGAGAAATTGGGACAGGGTTTGGAAGCTGCTAAAAAATCCTTGAAAGAAAATTCTAAATTAGTTAAAGATATTATGAAAAATCTGGATATTGCTTTGAAAGAGGAATTGGAAAAAGAGTGAACTTAAAATTAAAAACAAAATAAACAGTTTTAATAAAGCAAATTCCTTCTTTGGTTGGTTGGAGGCTGGCTGGGGGTTTAAATTAGTAACCGTAAATTAATAACATGACAACTGGTAATATCCCCAAACTAATAAAGCCAATTAATTTTTGTAAAGCAATAGCATTGCTAAATTTTCTTTCTATTTCTATAATAAAAAAAACATAAGTTAACCCAGTAAAGATAAATAAAAAAATAAATGGAATTTGTATATTTTTATTTTAATAATTTTCTTACTTTTGCAGGCAATTGGTGGTTTTTTTTATTACCCTTTTTTCTTTATCCTCCAATGAAATCCATGTGGATTTATGATTTATATGCCAGACATTTTGTAAATGAAAAATACACTATTTTATCTATAAAGGTTCCCAAAGAGCTTGAAACCGGGCCCAGTTTAATGGAAAATGTTATTCACGGAATCTGGAATATTTTTGGAGAAACCAAGCATTTTATGCATACTTATTGTCAGGGGGTTTTTGACGATTATATTTCTTTGGAGATTGTAGGAGTAGGAGGAAAAATTTATTACGGAATTTGGGTTAGGGCTGAAAAAGCTGGTATGATAAAGACTCATTTATACGCTAATTATCCCGACTGTGAAATCGAAGAGCTTGATTACAGTAACGATTATATGCATTATATTCCGGACAACATTCCCAATGAAGAATGGGATATGTGGGGGGCTAAGTTTACTTTGGCAAAACCGGATATTTATCCGTTAAATACCTATCCCAAGTTTGAAGATGAATTTTCCAAGGGGATGAGTGATCCGATTGCCTCTTATTTGGAGATGGTCGGCAGCACAGTACCTGGAGAATTTTGTTGTTTCCAATTGCTGATAGAACCTGTAAGAGCCGTGGATACTTGGAGGGAAGAGTTTGATCAAGAGATTGAGAAAATTTTAGATAGAGGTAATTATAAAAAACCCTATTCCATAAAAGATGACCTAATTGATCATTTTGGAACCCTTCCTATGGATACAATTAATGCCGTCTTTAAATATCCCGAATATGTACCTAGTGAAGATGAAAAAGAGCAAATGCAAAAAGCCGCCCTTATGTTCAGATTGTCTCCCGGCGAACAGGAAACAATCAAGGAAATTGAAAGAAGTCTGGAAAAAAAGACTTTTAAATCTCAGTATTCCTTTGTTTATGTGGCTAAGAAAAATGTCATAGATTACGGTAAATATGTGGGCGGTCTTTTTGGGGCGACTAATCAGCTTTCTTCCGAGGAGTTAAACGGTTTTGAGCCTTATTATCCTTATATGACAAGTTCCAAATATTTTTTAGAGAAAAATAGATTAAATTTTATTAAGCGCCGTTTAATAAGAATTACAAAAAACAGGCAGTTTCAGGGGGCTGACTATTATTTTAACACTGAAGAGATTGCCACTTTATGGCACTTTCCTTATATATGGGTTAAAACACCGGAAACCCCTTGGGTGGAGGCTAAAAAAGCTACTCCTCCCTTAAACTTACCAACCAGTAAAGAAAATATTTAAACAATTATGATAACCGTATTTGCAAAAACAAATTTTAGAAGTCAAGAGGAGGTTTTTGGAATTAAAACCGATGACAGAAGAAGGCATATGTATATTATCGGAAAAACCGGTATGGGAAAAACCAACTTACTTCAAACTATGATCATTCAGGATATTTATGCCGGTAATGGTTTGGCTTATATTGATCCTCACGGCGATACTGCTGAGGAATTATTAAAATACATTCCTAAAAACCGAATTAATGATGTGGTTTATTTTAATCCGGCTGATCTGGATTATCCGATTGCCTTTAATGTTTTGGAAAATGTTAATGAGGAGCATAAACATTTAATAGCTTCAGGTATGATGGGAGTTTTTAAAAAGATTTGGCCAGATGTCTGGAGCCCCAGAATGGAGCATATTTTGAACTATACCCTGCTTGCCTTATTGGATTATCCAGGCTCCACTATGCTTGGAATTAATCGGATGCTTTCGGATAAACAGTTTAGAAATAAGGTTTTAAATAAAGTACAAGATCCTATTGTTAGAAGTTTTTGGGTAAACGAATTTGCTAAATGGAACGAAAGATATATGAATGAAGCGATTGCCCCGATTCAAAACAAAGTGGGTCAATTTATCGCAACTCCGGTAATCAGAAATATTGTAAGCCAAACTAAATCCACTTTACGAATGAGAGACATTATGGACAACGGAAAAATTTTAATTGTTAACTTGAGTAAGGGTCGAATAGGAGAAGAAGCCATGCAGCTGCTTGGAGGAATGGTTGTAACGAAACTTCAATTGGCGGCCATGGAAAGAGTTGATATTGACGAAGAGAAAAGAAAAGATTTCTATATGTTTGTGGATGAATTTCAAAATTTTGCCACTGAAAGTTTTGCCAATATTTTATCCGAGGCCAGGAAATATCGTTTAAATTTAACTTTGGCTCACCAATACATCGGTCAATTAATAAAAGAAGGCAATACTTATGTTAGAGATGCGGTTTTTGGGAATGTGGGAACTTTAATAAGTTTTAGAATCGGGGCGGAAGATGCTGAAGTTATAGAAAAAGAGTTTGAACCTGTGGTTTCGGTTCAAGATTTGGTAAATTTACCCAAATATAATGTTTATTTAAAATTAATGATTGATGGAATAGCAGGGGGTGCTTTTTCTGCTTCCACCCTCCCACCTTTAGCCGCTCCCTTGGAAAGCGATCCGGATAAAGTCATTAAAGTTTCAAGACAAAGATATGGAAAAGACCGCAAAGTAATTGAAGGTAAAATTTCCAGATGGAGTTTAAATGAAGATCAAAAGAGCCAACTTCAAAAACAAAATTTCAAAGAAACTCAAAAACCTGAAAAAGCAGATAAAAACAAAAATAAAGACCTACATAAAGCCAAATGCGATAATTGTAATGTGGAAATTTTGTTGCCGTTTAAACCGGATGGTATTAGAGAAACTTTTTGTAAAAAATGTTTCCAGGAGCTTAAACAAGCCGGGAAATTAAAAAATTTTTCTAAATCAAAAAAGCAAAAAGCTAAAGTGGACTCTTCTTCAATAAGGGATTTAATAAATGATGCCAAAAATGCCTGGGAATAAGTTTGTCCTAATTTCAAGGAAATTTTCAAACAATTAAAGTGTTTTATAAAAGAAATGGTCAAATCAACTAATATAATCTCTTTTTTTGAGGTAATCTAAAAACGCCAGGCCAATTTTTGTTAGTTTATAATTTTTATTTGTTTTGTTAACAAGTTTTGACTGGAGAAAAATATATAAAAAATCTTCAGTAGTCCAGTGCTTGAATTTTTCGATTTCTAAATTTTTACTCTTTTCAAACAACTTGTTAATCTGACTAAAGGTTAACCTCGAGTTTTTAAGAGTCAATAAAATCTCAATTTGTTCATTTAATATCAAATTATAAGTTCTTTCAAAAAAAATTATTTTATCTTTTTGCTTTTTTGATTTTTGAAATTCGTTAAAATTGACTTTCGAGTAATGGAGCTGATCTTTTAGGGAGGGCGTGCTGTAAACAGAAATTTTTTTAATTTCGACAGCATATTTTTGAAGTTTTTTTTGTTTTATTTTTTCCAAAAAATCAAAAAAATCTTTACTTAAAGTCAAAATAAGTGCAAAGAAGATACTTTGTAAAATTATAATAACTATTAAATATTTAAATATGTTTAATATGTTATTTTCTTGATTTAAGGATCGAGACAAGGTAGAAAATAACAAAATTAAACAAAAAACAAGAGTTATAATAATTAAACATTTGATTACAAACAAGAGCCAGTCCTTTTGTTTATTCATTTTTTTGATTAACTTTAGATATTAAGCAATAAATGATAGCTTTTAAAAGTAATTTTGTAAATATTTGTTTTTTTGTGACAATAATGTAAAGAAGGTCTCGATTGAGGGATATGGAAATCTTTTATTTTTTATAATAATATTTTACGGCTAAATAAAATTATTATTTTTGAATAATTTTTTCAAAGACCCATTAATAGTTTTAAGTTTATTCTAGCTGCAATTTTAAGATGCTTAAATATATTGAACTATGAAGTCAAACCAAAGAAAAATTCTACATGCGATTTCAGGCGGGGTGGATTCCATAACGGGAGCTTTTCTTTTGAAAAAAAGAAATTTTGATGTTCAGGCGGTTTATTTTATTATTCCTCAGGGAGCTCAACCGTTCCAGGAAAACTTTTTTTTATCTCAAGTTCGAGCAAGGATTTTTACTATAAAAAAAATTTGTAAAAGGCTAAATATAAAATTGGATATTATAGATATTAGAAAGGAATTTAATCAAAAAATTATTAAACATTCTTTAGAAAAAATTAAATTAGGTCAAACGCCTAATCCATGTGTGATATGTAATAAAGAAATGAAATTTAAAAAATTATTAGAGATTGCCGATAAAAAAAATATTAATTTAGTTTCAACCGGTCATTATGCGGACAAAACTTCCCTAAAAGATTTAATGGCATTGGAAAAATTTAAAAATATTAACTTAAAGAAAGTTTTCTCAAAAAAGGAAATGGAAGATTTTTATTTTATTAAAAAAGGTTTTGATTCTAAAAAAGATCAATCTTATTTTTTATCGATGCTAAATTTTAAACATATTAAATCAATTGTCTTTCCTTTAGCTGCCTATAAAAAAAATCAGATTTATGAAATCGCCTATAAAAATAATTTGATTGAGAAGGATCTCAAAGAAAGCAAGGGCCTGTGTTTTATCAAGAAGAGTTTTAAAGAGTTTGTCAGTGCCAATGTTTCTCCACAACCGGGTAAAATTGTTGATTTAAATAGTAGAAAAGTCCTGGGAATTGTTGATGATTTATCAAATTACACCATAGGACAAAGAAAAAATATTCAAGTCGGTCAAAGTGGACCTTATTTTGTGATAAAAAAAGATTATCAAAAAAGCATTTTATATGTTTCCAATATTGCAGATGAAAAAAGATTGTTTAAAGACAAGCTTTTATTGAAAGTTGATAACTTTAATAAGTTGTTAAAAATTATAATCGATGAGAAAATGTTTCAACTACTTTCCGTAAAAACCAGATATGCTCAACATAATGAAGAGATTAAAAGCTTGGAATTGGTCTGTTCAAATCTATTAAAAATAAATTTAAAAGACAAAATAAGAGCAATCACTCCTGGGCAGATAGGGGCTATATACCTTGATAGAAAAATTGTTTTAGCAGCCGGAGAAATTCAAGATATTTGAACAAACATGCGAAAAATTTTTAAAAACTTGCCTAAATCTAAAATATGTGATATAAGAAATAGTTTAGGCAAAAAAATTATCATTGAAATTATAATAAATTGTTAATATAAGCTTTTAAAATGAATAAAAGAAATTCAACATCTAAATCCAAAAATAATTCTGTGAGTCAAAATAATTTTGACTTGACTGAAAATCAAGAAAAATTCGGCGATATTGAGGAAACTTTTTTTCTATTGGAAAAAAACACCCAAGCCCTGGCGGAACAGTTAAGAAAAAAAGACGAGCGTTTAAAAAGCCAGGACAATCAAATAAACTCAATTTGTAAAAGAATTAGAACCATTTTAGACAAGGATGTTGAAGAAAGTCTGATCAATGATTTCACTCAAGAGCAAGCTTTTTTTAAAAAACAAGATTCCGAAGAATTTAAAGAGGAAGAGACGAGCAAAGATTCAAGAGGGGAAGCTGGCCAGGAAAAAGAAGAAGCAGCAGCAGAATCGGTTTCAGATGAAGAGCTTTCTAAATATGATAAAGATTTGGAAGTGGAAAAATCAGATTTTTCAGATTCTCAAGACAAAAAGCAACAAGATCAACAGGATAAATACCTGGAAACCGAAGAAGATGATTTGGATGAGCTGGATGACCTAACAGACCTTCAAGAGGAAAAAGAAACTGGAGAAAAAAAATCAAAAGATAAAGATAAAGATAAAGGGGGCAGCTTATGGGATAAGTTTAGAGATATTATTAATAATTAAGTTATAAAAGTTTATTTAAATATTCAATTTAATCTGATTTAATTTTTTATTATGATAATAAAATTCACCAGAGATTTAGGAAACTACAAAAAAGGCAAAATTTATGTTTGCAAAAATGATTTGGATAAAACCAAAGCCAAAGAATTAATAAAATGGGGGTTTGCCGTGGAAGCCAACCCTTTCACTGTTTCAGAAGAAGACCGCAAAAAAGAATTAAAAGCCGAATCCCAAAATAAGGGGAAAAAACAAGAATCCTCTGTAGAAGTTAAACGATCAGCATCTGCAACAAACAAAGAAGAATTAGATCAAGCCCAATCTGTTTCTCCAAAACCACAAGAAGCTGCTTCTTTAGGGGAAAAAGAAAGAAAAGCCTATGACAGAAGAATTAAAGAAATGGAAGTGGAAAAGAAAAAAATACTTGATCTTATTAAGAGAAATATTTCTTTGATCAAAAATCAGCTTTCCGCCAAAGATGATTATATCGAAAATAAAGATCAACAAATTGATGTTTTAAATGAAGAAGTGGAGAAACTTCAGGTTTCAGAAGCTTTAAAGTTGAAGGAGATCAGAAAAAGAACAAAATTGGAAGGGGAAGTTAAGAAAATGGAAAAAGAAATCGAAAAAGCCAGGAAAGAAAAGAGCGATCAAATTAAATCTCTTAATCAGGAAATTAAATCTTTTAAAGAAATTATCAGTAAAAAGAACGAACAAATTGATCTTTTGAATAATAAAGTCAGTGATCTTACCAAAACCAATGAGATGCAGGAGGAAAAAGGCAGACAAAAAGACAAAAAAATTCAAGAATTGGAACAAGAAATTGAAAAAACTCAGGAAAAAATGCAAGAAAAGATTGATTTATTGGAGGAAATAAAGAACGAAAAGGAAAAGGAGTTAGAGCAAAACAACAAAAAAATTGAGTCTCTAAGAGAGCAACTAAAGGAAAAAGAAGAAAGAATTGAATCTTTATCAAAGGAAGTCAAAGGCTTGCAAATTCTTGAAAACTTTAATCTAAATAAAAAGGAACAGGAATTAAAAGAAAAACAAGAGCTTATAAATATTTTGGAAGATAGAGTATCTGAGTTGGAAAATGAAGAAAATAAAACCATATCTTTATTTAAAGACAATTTAGCTGATCTTGAAACCCAGCTCGAGAAAAAAGACAATCAAATTGAAAGACTTGATAGACAAGTGATTGCCTTAAATAATGAAATCAGAAGAATAAAATCGACTGAATCATTAAGATTGGAGCATGCTACCAACGATGCTATTAAAAAACAGGATATTAGTAGAGAAGAAAAACAAATGCTGTTGGAAAAAATTGATAAATTGAAAAAAGAAAAAGATGAAGCGCTTGACTTATTTAAATCCAAGCTTTATGCTTTAAAGGAAGAGGTTAAACAAAAGGATCAGAAAATCGAGCAATTAAGTGACCAAGAAAGCAATCTAAATAATCAAAGTGCTCAACACCATCAGCAGATTCCCTCTAATGAAAATTCCTCTCCCCTTACTCAAGCAGAACAAGGGCAGCAAAAAGAAACCGCTATGAGCGGATCTGAAAGAAAAATCAGAGAGATTGCTTCTGATATGATAATCGATAGTAGTAATGAATAATTTCTTCAATAAGTGTTTTATTTGTTTTTTTACTTGTAAAATTTTGGGCAAATTTTAAAATAAATGGAAATTTCATTTCAAAGACAGTAAGTTTTTAAATTACTTACCCAGAAATGACCCTATCGATATTTATTAATTTTTCTTAAATTAAGAAAAATTAGCTTTATGATATTTTTAGGCTGTCTTTGATTTAAGACAGTTTTTTATTTTTAAAATAATTTAATAAAATTATGCTGACCAAAAAAGATAAAGAAAAAATTATTGAAGAGCTATTGGAGAAAATTAAAAATTCCAAATCGGTTGTTTTGAGCGATTATAGGGGACTGGAGGCTAATGAAGTTAGAGATTTAAGGGACACATTAAGAAAAGAGGGAATTGAGTATAGGGTATTTAAAAAAAGCCTGATTCAGATCGCTTTAAATAAACTGGAAATTAAGGCTGATTTAAAAAAACATGAAGGTCCGGTGGCGATGGCTTTTTCAAAAGAAGATGAGGTGCTTGCCGCTAAACTAATCAGTGATTTTTCCAAAAAAAACGAAGAGCTGGAAATTGTTAGCGCGATTTTAGAAAATAATTATCTAGCCAAACAAGAGGTGATTAATTTATCAAAACTACCCGGCAAAGAAGAATTGTTGGCAAAAGTTGTGGGTACTATTAATGCTCCCATAACCGGTTTTGTATCCGCCACAAACGGAATTATCAGAAATTTTGTGGGGGTTGTTGATGCGATTAGAAACTCCAAAGAATAAATTTTAATTTAAATAATTAATATTAACAATAATTTATGAACGAAGAAAAAAAAGATAATAAGGAGCAGGCTAAAGAAGTAAAAGAAGTTGAGGTTCCTAAAAAATTTAAAAAAATTGTAGAGGAAATCGAAAAAATGAGTGTTTTGGATTTAAGCGAATTAGTTAAGGTTCTGGAAGATAAGTTTAATGTTTCGGCTGCGGCCCCTGTGGCAATAGCTGGATCCGGCGCCACCCCGGGAGGAGATCAGGAAGAAGGAGCGGAAGCTCAAAAGAGTGAATTTAATGTTGAACTTGTAGGTGCGGGAGATTCAAAAATTCAAGTAATTAAGGTAGTTAACGAAATAACCGGTCTTGGGTTAAAAGGCGCTAAAGATTTAGTTGATGGAGCCCCTAAAGCGGTAAAAGAAAATGTAGCCAAAGAAGAGGCTGAAGAAATGAAAAAGAAATTGGAAGAAGCCGGAGCAACTGTTGAATTAAAATAATTTTTCCCTTACCAAAAGATTAATAAAGAGCGGCTTTAAAGCCGCTCTTTATTAATTTAAATTAATTTTTCTTTTGGGAATCGGATTTTTCTTTTAGTTTATTTTCCAGCTGTTCTTTGATTTCTTTTATTTCTTTTTCCAAATCTTTAATTTTTTCTTGAAAATCCAGATTATCATAAATTTTTTCTAAATTTTTCTCCGCTTGGCTGATTTCTTTTTCCACTTTGTCAAAATCTTTGTAGATCAAGGCTTCTTTTGCGGATTCTATGTTGGTCTTTATTTGAAAAAGAACATTTTTATTTGATTGTGATTGTTTGTTAGGGTTTTGCTGATCAGTTTGTTTCTTGGTATAGGCAAAATACAAACTAATGAAAAAAATAATAAAAAGAAAAAAAATAACTAAAAGTATTGTTTTTTTTTGCTTGCTCAAAGCTTTTTTATTTAGGAATTATTTTGATTTAGTTTTTATCAAGTGGGTCCAGCAGGGATCGAACCTGCGACCATTCGGTTATGAGCCGAGTGCTCTGCCGCTGAGCTATGGACCCTTATTATTAAAATTTTTACGGTTCACCTAATATTTGTTTTCTAAATTCCTGGAAATCTTTTTTATCGAGCAGTTTAATTTGGTGTTTATTTAATTTAAGTCTATCTTGTTTGGAAATTTTTTTTATATTAAAAAATGTTTTTTTTAATTCTTGATAACAATCATCGCTGGCTAATCTATTTAAGGAAATTTTATTGCATTTAAGGCACTTTTGAACCAACATTAACTCTCCGGTCTTTTTATTATATTTGTTTGGTTTTGTTTTTTTAAAGGTAAGTCCGATAGGCTTCATTAATCCCCAACAGCTTGACTGTCTGTCTCCCGCCACTTCCTTATCTAAGTGTATAGAAAAAAGACATTTTGGGCAATGGTTTCGATTAACTATGGCATAACTTTTAGAAATTCTTACTTTATAACTACAATTTTTACAGATAAAATTTGAATTTTGTTTCATTTTAAAGATTGGATATATTTTTTTTCTAATTTTTTTAAAGAAAATATATAGGCCGCAGTTCTGAAATCGGTTTGATATTTTTTTTTGTTTTCATCCACTTGGACAAAGGAGTTGAGAATATATTTTTTTAATTTTTCAAAGACTTTTTGCTTACTCCAGTAGCGGCCCTTTTTGTTTTGCAACCATTCAAAATAACTAACAATCACTCCGCCGCTATTGGCTAAAATGTCGGGAATAACATCAATGTTTTTTTTAAAAAGAATTTCATCGGCTTTGGGGGTAACAGGCCCGTTAGCTAATTCTATAATTAAAGGACTTTTTATTTTAAAGGCATTTTTTTGAGTAATTTGATTTTCCATGGCCGAAGGCGCTAAAACATCTGTTTCTAGCTCCAAAAGTTTTTCATTGCTTATGTTGGTGGCTTCTTTGAAATTTTTTACAGAACCTTTTTTTTCTTTTTGGATTAATAATTTATTAATATCCAATCCATTTTTATTATAGACTCCTGATTTGGAATCAGAGACAGCTATTATTTTAAAACCCTGTTTATAGCACAACTTAGCCAGGTTAGCTCCCGCATTTCCAAAACCCTGAATAACCATATCAATATCTTGCGGTTTTTTTCTGATCTTTTTTAAATGTTGCTTTAATATGATTAATCCTCCCATGGAGGTTGCCTCTTCTCTTCCTTTACTGCCTCCATTTTTTAGGGATTTTCCGGTAACTATGCCATAATCCTTTTTTCCATTGAATTTTGCGTACTCATCTACAAAAACATCCATAATTTTAGCATTCGTATTCACATCAGGAGCCGGTATATCCAAATCCGAACCTATATCAGGGCTGATTTTTTTAAAATAATCTCTTGATAGTTCCTCCAATTGCTCCTCGTTTAGTTTATCAGGATCAATGGACACTCCGCCTTTTCCTCCTCCCATAGGAATTTGAGCGACCCCGCATTTTAAAGTCATCCAAAAGGCCAAGGCTTTTACTTCACTTAAGTTAACATGCTTGTCGTAACGGATTCCTCCTTTATAAGGACCCATCAAATTGTTATATTGAACCCGATAGCCTTTGAAAATTCTTAGTTTTTTAGTTTTATTGAGAGCTACTTTTACTTGGATTATTTTATCGGGCTGTTTTAAATGTTTAATTAGTCTTTGATCTATATTAATTATTTTTTGAGTTTTCTTAAGCTGAGTTAAAACGTTTCTAAAAGGATTTTTCATGTTTATGATTTTAAAATATTTTAAAAAATGCTAGATTATGATAGCTTTAATATATTAAACTTAGACATTGAGGCCTCTTGCTTTTCCAAGGTTCCTTGAGTAAACAAAAGTTATTTTATTTTAAATTTTGTGAAATCGCTCTACCGGCTAACAATTCCCTTAACAGTTAAGGTCTCCATTAAATTTAATTCAGGGACAAAATATGCAATTAGAGCTAATCTTTATTAATCTTAATTGAAATTTTAAAATCATTCAAATTTCCAAGTGTTAAAATAATAACTTGAGCTTGAATATATTTGAATGCTATTAATTGTCATGAAAAAAATAAAAAAAATTTTTTTTAAAAATCCTTACTCCAATCTTTTTAAGTATTTTTGGAAATACTCCAAAGGCAATCGGCATATGGTGGTTGTTTTTTTGATTTTTTCGCTAATTTCCTACGGGGTTACTCTTATTGAACCTTTAATTATAGCAAGAATATTTAATAATGTTCAATTTAATTCCGATAATCCGGAATTCCTGGAGCTTATAGTTTACAATATTTTAATCTTATTTTTATTAACTGTAATTTTTTGGATTTTTCACGGCACTTCTCGGATTTTGGAAAATAAAAATGCTTTTTTTGTAAGAAAAAATTACAAGCAGGAAATGTTTGAAAAGGTGGTGCATTTGCCTTCTAAATGGCATAGAGATCATCACAGTGGAGACACTATCGATAAAATCAATAAAGCTTCAGACAGACTTTTTTATTTTAGTGAATCGGTTTTTATGTTCGTTAACGAGGGGTTGGTTAATTTATTGGGATCTTTTATTATTATTATAATTTATTATAAAATAGCTGGCTTGATAACTGTTGTCTCCACGGTGTTAATATTTTTAATTATAATTTTGCTGGATAGAATTTTGAATAGACGATATTTTCAAATCTTTAAAAAAGAAAATTATATTGCTGCGGCCATTCATGACTATGTTTCCAATATTTTTACCGTAATCACCCTTAGAATCAAGAAAAGAGCTCTTTATGAAGTAAAGCGAAGATTAATGCTTCCTTATAAACTTTTTATGAAAAATGTTTACTTGAACGAGTTTAAGTGGTTTGGGGTTTCAATTTTAATTCAATTAATGATTTCGGTAATTATTATTTCCAATGCCTATCATCAATTTAATACAAAAGGAGTGATAGCTATTGGGATTTTGTTTGCTCTTTTTCAGTATCTGGAAAAAATTTCGCGGACTTTTTTTAATTTTGCCTGGCAATACACGGAGATGGTGGAAAGAAATTCCGCCTTGGTTTCCGCGGAGGTTATAAATAAAGAATATGCCAAAACCGAAAAAATTAAGAGAAAACCTTTAAGGAAGAACTGGGAAAAAATTGAAATTAAAGATTTATTTTTTAGATATGAACAAGATGGACAAGACAAAAAACAGGTGGATTTTTCTAAAACTTTAAAAAATATTTCTCTAGATTTAAAAAGAGGACAAAAAGTTGCTTTTGTAGGGGAAAGTGGTTCCGGAAAGACTACTTTGATGGTGCTTTTAAGAGGATTATATAACGCTAACAAGGCTAAAGTTTTTTGTGATGGAGAAAAACTGGAGGATGGCATCAAATCTTTATGGGATGAAACTTCCCTAATTCCTCAGGAACCGGAAATTTTTCAAAACACTATCTTATACAATATAACGCTAGGTATTAACACTAAAAAAGAACAGGTAGAAAAATTTATTGATCTGGCCTGTTTTAGAAAGGTGTTGGGCCGTCTTCCCAAAGATTTAAAAACCAATGTGGCGGAAAAAGGCGTCAGTTTGAGTGGGGGTGAAAAACAAAGACTGGCTTTAGCCCGGGGGTTGTTGGCGGCTAAATCTAGCTCGATTTTGCTTTTAGATGAACCTACCAGTAGCGTGGATACCTTTAACGAAATTAAAATCTTTAAAAATATTTTTTCCCATTTCAAGGATAAAACCATTATTGCTTCAGTTCATCGACTACATTTGTTAAAAAGCTTTGATTATATTTATTATTTCAAACAAGGCCGAATAGCGGCTCAAGGTTCTTTTGATCAGATTTATAAAAATTCTGTTTTTCAAAAAGTCTGGTCAAAATATAACGAAAAGAAAAGGCAATGAATTAATCAGTTTAATAAAATTTATGTCGGCTTTTACTTTGAAAATTTTAGCTTGCTTGTTGATGCTTGCTGATCATATCGGCTTAATATTTTTCCCCCAAAATATTTTTTTAAGAATCATTGGCAGACTTTGTTTTCCGATTTTTGCCTTTTTGGTAGCTAACGGATATGTTTATACCGGCAATTTAAAAAAATATTTTTTAAGATTGGGAGGCTTTTTTCTGATTTCTCAAATCCCTTACAGCTTGGCCATTGGCTCAATTTTTGAATTAAATATATTCTTCACGCTGTTTTTAGGGCTTTTATTTATTTTTATTTTTGATAAAACAAAGCATTATTTAGAACAAAAAAAACAAGATTCCAGACCTTATAATTTTTTGATTTTTTTTATTTTAGCTGGATTAGGTTTGGTTTTAAATCTTTTTTTAACTTTTGATTACGGAATTTTCGGAGTTCTTATGATTTTGTTGTTTTATATTTTTAGAAATAATTTTAGATTTTTGATAATTGGCCAGCTAAGTCTTAACTTTTTTTATTTTTTAAGCTTTTTATTGATTTTATTATATTCAAATACTTATATTGGCTCTTTTTTATTTAATAGTTTTCGAATCAATGAAGTAACTCTTATTCAGTTTTTCGGTTTGCTTTCTTTGATTTTTATTGGTTTGTATAATAAAAAAAGAGGAGGGGAGTTTGGATTTAAATATTCCAGACAGCTTTCAAAATATTTTTTTTATTTTTTTTACCCCCTGCATTTAACAATATTGGTAATCATCAAAAAATTTCTGTAGTTAAACTTTGGTATTGTCCCCCTGCAATGACCAAAAAAACAGTTTAGCATTTAAAATTTTGCATATAAATTTAGAATTTATCCCGAAAAAGAGAAATTTAGGCAAAAAAACACAAGACAATAAGAAATTGAATTGAAAAAGCTTAGAAAGCCAGAAATAAAATCAAGGTTAAAGAGGAAAAATTAACAAGTTTTAGGCTAGTGAATAGAATAAAATGGATGAAAAGCTAATCTAAAACCCTCTCAGAGTAGATTTGGGCTGATTTTTCAGGAATTTCCAACCTACTAGAATTAGTTAATGCAACCCGAAATTAACCGATTTTTTAGACTTTCTGATAGTTTTAGTAAAGCGAATTTTATTATTGTGGGCGCTCAAGGACTCGAACCTTGGACCTACTGGGTGTAAACCAGTTGCTCTAAACCAACTGAGCTAAACGCCCATTCACGAGATCGGTTTGCTGGGTTTTGAGGGGCGTTGTTATTATTTCAGTCTTTAAAATTTAGTCCCCAACCCCTAGCTTGTGGGTGCAGAGGGAATCGAACCCCCGGCCAATGGCTTAAAAGGCCACTGCTCTACCTAACTGAGCTATACACCCTGTTATTTTTCAATATTAAATTTATTTGATATATTGGATTTAAATTCAATTATATTGATATTTTTTAAATAAGTCAAAAATTCATTGCATTGCGGTTTGATATTAAAAGAAATATTTAGAGTAATCTATTATACATAACTTTCTAGGAATTATGAAAATTGTAAATTTTACTAATGTCTTTTTTCCTTATATTTCCGGAGTAAGCGTTTCCATTAATTCAATTAAACAGGAGATGGAAAAAAGAGGTCATGAAGTTTTTATTTTTGCTCCCTATTTTAAAAAAAATTCCACAAAAATTTTTACCCCAAAACAAGAGGAACTGGGTATTTACAGGTATCCCAGCATAAAAGTTAAATTCAGAAATAATTTTTATATCGCAATAAAACCTTATTATAAAATATTCAAAATTTTAAAAAAAATTGATCCAGATGTTATTCATTCTCATCAATCTTTTTGGCTGGGATATGAAGCTTTAAGATATTCCAAAAAATTAAATAAGCCTTTGTTTTACACTTATCACGCCAATTATGAATACTATACTTACTATTTACCAATTCCTTTTAAAAAAAAAATCACTTCTTTAGTGTTAAAAAGGGATGTAAATTATTGTAATAAATGCAAAGCAGTCATTGCTCCTACCAACTCCGTTAAAGAGGAACTGATTTTTAGAGACATCAAAACACCTGTTAAGGTGATACCAAGCGGTTTGAATTTGGAAAAATTCAAAAAAAAGAATTTTAAGGATATAAAGAAAATCAGAAAAAAATTGGGTATTAAAAAAAATGACAATGTTATTTTATTTTTAGCCCGCCTAGAAAAAGAGAAGAATATTGATTTATTGATAAGAATTATAAAATACAGTTTAAAAAAAGATAAGAAATTGAAATTTTTAATAGTGGGTGATGGTTTTGAGGTTATAAATTTAAGAAAAATAAAAAAAATATATCCTAAAAACATCATTATTACGGGTAGCGTTAAACACAGCCAGGTCCCTAAGATTTATTGGATTAGCGATATTTTTTTACAGACTTCTTTTACAGAAACTCAAGGCATAACCACGATTGAAGCAATGGCCAGCGGTTTAGCGGTTGTAGCTTTAAATGCTCAGGCGACTATTGATTTTATAAAAAATAAAAGATCCGGTTTTTTATGCGGTTCCAATCCGAAAGAATTTTATAAAATAATAGTAAAATTATTTAAAAATAAAGCTTTATTGAAAAGCATTCAAAAAAATTCCCAGCTTGAAGTGGAGAAATTCAATATTTCTAAAAATTGTGATAAATTAATTCAAGTATATAAAAAAGGACTGAGCGCAAACCGATAACCAATAAGGGAGAATTGATAAAAACACAAAGCAACAAACAAAGTTTGGTAATTTAAAAAACCTAGATCTTATCAACCCCGCCACATGCTTGCTTAACAGTAAGGTAGGGTTAAATCATTTAAAAATCTAAGTGAAAAAACCGTCTAGATAAGATTTAATTTGACAATTTGAAAATTTTTTTGTTAATATGTTGTTAATTAACAAGAGGCAGGAAAGATTTGAAAAAGCTGTTTTACAAAAGGTATGCATGAAAGAAATGCCGGACAAGCCTCTTTTTTGTATTGCATTAAAATTTATTCATTTATTTTAAAATTTTTTAATGAATAAAGAAGTAATTAAAATGGAAGGGGAAGTGATAGAATGCTTGCCAAATACTGTATTTAAAGTAAAGTTAGATAATGGTCATGAAATTTTAGCTCATATTTCCGGTAAAATGAGAGTGAATTACATAAAGTTAATGACCGGGGATAGAGTTTTGGTGGAAATGAGCCCTTATGATTTAACAAAAGGACGCATTACTCAAAGGCTTTAGAAATTCCAGATCTACCCAATCAACAGAAGCTCTTTAATGCAAGAATTAAATAATCTTAAATTTTGTTATGAAAGTGAACGCCTCAGTAAAAAGAATTTGTCGTGATTGTAAAATCGTAAAAAGAGGTAAAAAAATTTTTGTTATATGTAAAAAAAATCCCAAGCATAAACAAAGGCAGGGATAACCTTTTAATATTGTAAATAGATCAAGTTGTTAGTTCCAAATTAGACCAAAAGACTAAAAAGCCTTAAAGGTAAATTATAATAAATTTAAGAGTAAATTTTTAAGGAGTTTTTTCAGCAATATTTAATTAATTTTTATTTTATATGCCAAGAATTTCAGGGGTAAACATCCCGGAAGAAAAAAGAATAGAAGTAGCTTTAACCTATATTTACGGAATAGGAAAATCCCTAAGTCAAAGAATTTTGGACAATTTAAACATTGATAAAAATTTGAAGGCTAATAAATTATCTTTCGATCAGTTAAATTCTTTAAAGAAAGAAATTGAAAAGAATTATAAAATAGAAGGAGAATTAAGGCACGAGATTATCAGCAATATTAAAAGATTGAAAGAAACAGGGACTTATCGCGGGTTAAGACATTCCAAAAATCTACCGGTCAGGGGACAACAAACCAGAACCAACAGCAGAACCGTCAGGGGCAATATTAGAAGAACTATGGGTTCAGGAAAAAGAACAGTGGAAAAAACATAACCTGTAATTTTCCAAATTAAATAAAGTTAAATTTTAAATTGATTATTTTATTTTTAAATTATGGCCAAGAGTAAATCAAAGGATTCAAAATCAACTAAAGATTCAGCTAAAAAAAGTTCATATAAACCCAGAAGAGCCAGGAGAAGAAGAATTTCCAGAGGAGAGGTTCATATTAAATGTTCTTACAACAACACCATTGTTGCCATTGCTGATTTAAATGGTGGTATTTTAGGTTGGTCATCGGCAGGCACTTTGGGTTTTAAGGGCGCTAAAAAGGCCACTCCCTACGCGGCCACTATGGTTTCGACAAAAGCGGTTGAAAATGTTACCAGAGTTGGGTTAAAAGAAGTGGATGTTTTCATAAAAGGAGTGGGAGCTGGCAGGGAAGCCGCTGTAAGAGCTTTAGGTAACAGTGGATTAAAAGTCAATTCAATCAAAGATGTCACCCCGGTTCCTCATAATGGAACCAGATCCAAAAAACCCAGAAGGGTTTAAAAGAGGATTCTTATTATTAATTAATTTGAGATAATTAAATGACAGTTTGTAAAAAATGTAGAAGAGCGGGCATGAAACTTTTTCTAAAAGGCGAAAGATGTGATTTGCCTGTTTGTTCAGTTACCAAAAGAAATTATCCGCCCGGTCAACACGGATCTAAATCTAAAGGCCGTCTAACCGATTATGGTATGCAGCTTAGAGTGAAACAAAAGCTAAAGCATACTTATGGGATTAGGGAAAAACAGCTTAAAAATTATTTTAATAAAGCCAAGAATAAAAAGGGAGATTTGGGAGAGATTATTTTGCAAGAATTGGAATTAAGATTGGATAATGTCGTTTACAGGTCAGGGTTAGCTGATTCCAGGAGGCAGGCCAGACAGATAGTTTCGCACGGTTTATTGGAAATTTCCAGCAAAAGCGTTGATATTCCATCTTATCAGGTTAAACAGGGGACTGAAATTAAAATCAAGGAAAGCAAGCTTCAAAAACCATTTTTAAAGGAAAAATTCCAAAAATTAAAAAAGCAAAAGAGTTCGGTTGATTGGATAAATTTAGATATTAAAAATGGCATTATAAAAATTATAGATATTCCAAGTAAAAACGAGATTAAAGGAGATAGGGATATTGGGCTGGTGATTGAATATTACAGCAGATAAAATTTTTGATAATTTAAATATTTTAAATTTTTGGATTTTTAAAATAGGAATTTTAATAGAAACTTTGTCAAACCCGGAATTTCCAAAAATATATAGTTTATGGGTGGGGCTGATTAATTTAGTTTAAGAATAAACAACACCATCAGCTTTACTCATCAGTTTAATTATAATTATAAAATCATGAAAAAAATAGTCCTTCCTGAGAAACCGGTTTTCTTAAAAGGGGATCAAAATCAAGCTTCATTTGAAATAAAAGGTTGTTATCCAGGCTATGGAAATACTTTGGGGAATGCTTTAAGAAGAGTTATGCTCTCCAGTTTACCCGGTTTTGCCATAACCAAAATTAAAATAAAGGGTGTGGACCACGAATTTTCCACCATTGAAGGCATTAAAGAAAATATTATTGAACTTATTTTAAATCTTAAAAAATTAAGATTTAAAATGCACAAAGACGGACCTGTTAAAGTTAAGATAAATGCCAGTGGAGAAAAAATTATTAAAGGAGCCGATATTAAAGCTCCTTCCAGTGTGGAAATTGTAAGTAAAGATTTAGTTATCGCCAGTTTGACCAGCAAAAAGTCCAAACTGGATATGGAACTAACCATAGAAAAAGGAATCGGTTATTCTGCGGTGGAAAGTAGAGAGGTAAGTGAAAAAAAGGAGCTAGGAGTTATCTCTATTGATGCTTTATTTACCCCAATTAGAAAAATTAATTATAAAGTGGAAAATATGAGAGTGGGAAAAAGAACCGATTTTGATAAAATTTTATTGGAAATTGAAACTGATGGAAGTATTTCCCCTCAAGAAGCATTTGAAGAAGCTTCAAAAATTTTAGTTAAGCAATTTTTGGTTTTAAGTCAAACCAATGAAAAGAAAGTTTTAAAAGAAGTTGAAAAAGAAATGGAAGAAAACTCCAAAGAGGGGAGTGAGGGAGTGAAATCTTCCCCATTTGATGAATTTACTCAAAAAGAAGTTGAGAAAGTAAAAAACGCCGAGCAAACCAAAGTTGAAGATTTAAATTTATCCAAAAGATTAATCGGTATTTTGCAAAACGAAGACTTCCAAACCGTTGCTGAAATTTCTCGAAAAAGTGAGGAGGAGTTAAAAAAAATTGAAGGAATTGGGGAAAAGGGGATAAAGGAAGTCAAAAAAGCGATCGGGGGACTGGGAGTAATTTTAGAAGAACATAGATAAAATAATTTTATGAAAAAGTTACAAAAAGGCAGAAAATTATCAAGAACCAGTGATCAAAGAAGGGCTTTATTAAACAGTTTAGCCTCTTCCTTATTCATAAATAAAAGAATCACCAGCACTTTAATAAAAGCCAAGGAATTAAGGCCTTTCAGTGAAAAGCTAATAACCAAAGCTAAACAGAAAGATTTAAATAATATAAGATATGTTTTAAAATTTGTTTCCAATAAAGCATCGACTGAGTTGTTTGATCAAATTTCTCAAAAAGCTAAAAAAAGAAATGGGGGTTATGTTAGGATAATTAAAATGTCTCCCAGAAAAAGCGATAAATCTCCAATGGCTATTGTTGAATTAGTGGATTTTGAGCAAAACCTTGATGATTATAAAAAAGACAAACAAAATAAAGGTCGATTAAAAAAGTCCGGAAATGATAAAAGCCAAAAAAAAGTCAAGAAATCTGGGGAATTAGAAAAATCCAAGAAGGAAAAAATAAAAAAACCCCTTAAAAATTCCACGACTAAAACTTTAGAATCTAAAACCTTAAAGAATAAGAAATAATTAATCTGGATTAATGAAAAAACAAGCTAAAAATATTTCACTAAAATCTAATAAATCTTCCAAATCTTCCAACAAACAGATCAACAAAAACAAGGAAGATAAAAAAACAACGGCAAAGAAATCCGAAAAAGTTAAAGGCGTCAAGAAGAAAAAAACTATCAAGAGAAGTCATCATAAAATAAATTTAGAAGGTCAGGTTTTTGGAAGAGTGGCTTCTCAAATCGCTTTGATTATTTCAGGAAAAAGAAAAATCAATTACAGCCCCAATCAGGATCTGGGTGATTATGTGAGCGCTTATAATTTAAAAAAAATAAAATTTAAAGGCGATAATAAGCTTATTACAAAAAAATATTATCATTATAGCGGTTATCCAGGCGGAATAAAGGAAAGAAGTTTACAGGATTTAAAATCTCAGGATTTTGCAAAATTATTTAGAAATACCGTATTCAAGATGCTTCCCAAAGATAAATTGAAAAAAAACAGGATAAATCGTCTTAAAATTTATTATAATCAAATTAGTAATAATTTAAATTCCAATAATGAAAGATAATAAGAATTCCGTTAATTTAAAACAAACAGAAACTGTTGCAAAAAGATATTGGTTTGGATTAGGTCGAAGAAAAACCTCGATGGCCTTGGTTAGGCTTTATGAATCTAAAGAAAAGGAAAATAAGGTTATCGTTAACACTAAAGATTTTAATAAATATTTTTTCACCAAGGATCTTAAAAAAAACGCGCTTAATCCTTTAGATTTAGCCCAAGATAAGAAATTTTTTATAACTGTCAAAACTCAAGGTGGTGGAATCAGGGGGCAATCCGATGCAATAAAGCTTGGAATTGCCAGAGCTTTATTAAATTATGACGATAAATATAAGGAAGCTTTGAAACAGGGTGGTTATTTAACCCGGGATCCAAGAACTGTGGAGCGTAAAAAACCTGGCCTTAAAAAAGCCAGAAGATCGCCTCAATTCTCAAAGAGATAGAATGTTGGTTAAGTTTATCCGTTGCTCTTTTCTAGAGAAACTACGCATTTCCTATTATATTTGGGAGAATTTTTTTCCTCAGATACGGGTATTATTAAAAAAGACATTATTTTTAATAAGCTCTCCTAAGCCTGTAAGCTTTATTTTAAAATCCCTAGAAACAAAAATCCTCTTCTTAGCAGGGTTTTTTATTTTTCAGGTGGAAAATCGGCTGAAAATAGTTGGATAAAAACATCTGATTGATCCAGGAAGAAAAGTTTTTCAGCAGAAGTATCATAAGAAAAACCAGGATTGGAGACCTGGGTTTTTAAAACATTTTGATTGTTAACGGAGTCTCTAAGATCAATTTCCACGATATTTACTTGATCTTGAGTGTTATATAAAACATGTTGATAATCTTTAAACCACATAGCATCTCTTATCCTTTCTTTTTTTTGAACAAAAACGGTTTTGTCGTTTCCAACTTTATTTTTGGGTTGCACCTCCCATTCTCTTAGATAATAAATTTTGATCTTATCTTCGTTAAAATAAAGCAATTTTTTACCGTCATCGGAGAATTGAACGCCTTTAATATTATCGGATATTTTTTTAAAAATCTGATATTCCGAGTCATTATTATTATAAAGATACAGCTGGTTATCGTTATTTCTTATTGCCAAGCGGTCATCATCATAAATCGTTATTTTATAAGAAGGGTCTTTCATATCCTGATCAATTAAATTTTCAGTAATTTGCTTTATATCCTTGCCTAAACTGTTGCTTTTAAAAACCAGATTATTTGGAGATTTAATAAAATAAATATTACCCTGGGACACCTCATAACCTCGAATATTTTCCAGGATTAATTTGGTTTTTTGTTCATTTAAATCGGAAAGATATAAATTTTTATCTTTATCCAAAAAATAAAAATTTTCATTATCGAGCCATTTAAATTTAGTTAATTCAAGAATATTTTCCTCTAGGGGGTTTTGAGTAGAATTTTTATCATCTTGTTCTATTTTGTTTTGTTTTTTTTCATAGCTGAAATTAAAAACAAATTCGGTGGAATCTTGATTGTTGTTTAATAAGTCCTTATCCTGTTGATTTTTAGCTTCTTTTAAGATATTTTTTTGTTCAAAAATGTTTAAAAATAAAGGATTTAAGTAAATTAAACCATTTTTATCTGAATTATCTTTTTCCAAAATAGAGAAATTGGCTAAATAATATTTTAAAAAATCCTGTTCTTTTAATAACAGTAAAGCTTGATCTTTATCAGGGGAAAATTCTACAAACTCAATAGATACAGTGTTTTTCTTGTTGGGAGATTCTTCATAAATTAAAAACGCATTTTCTTTTTTGGAAGAGTATAAATAAATATTTAAAGGCCCATTTCTTCTATTGGCAAATAAAATTTTTTCTCCCCCTTCAGCCACTTTATAAAAAGTGGGATCAACAATGTCCAATCTTTCTTTTTCTAATTTTTCGGGTGCTAAAACTATATTCCAAAACTCAGTGGCTATCCCGGAATGAACTTGGATTGTTTTTTTCCACTCTTTATAGCCTTGTTTGGCAATGCGTAAATTGTATTCACCTGGTTTTAAGCCATGAATGTTATAAGAATTGTTGATTATATCATAAGATTTTTTTTGAATTTTTTTATCATCAAGATAAATATCAACATTTTGAGGGGTGGTTTTAACCATTATGGTTCCTGAATAAATAAAAATTCGAGTGTCGAAATTGAATCTATAACCAAAAGCTAAAAATATAGCAAAAACAGAGCTTAATAAAAAAACAATTAAGGCTAAAAAAGATAATATTTTTCTGGTTACAGAAACATCTTTGGATAATAAATCAAGCATAAATAAATTTATTTTTATTTAGGATTCATAAACATTAATTATTTGCAATGATGAAATTGTTAAATTCATTATTATTGTTGCTTTTTCAAGAAAAAACTTGAATTTTTTAATTCAAAATGATCAGTATTTTCTATTTAATAAATCTATTGAATTATTTTTGAATTATTTTTTTTACTAAATTAAATAATTGAAATTTAAAATTTAACACCGGGATTTCATAGGTTGGTAAATATTTAATTATTTCTCCGCCAAAACCCAACTTGAATCTAGTAACTCCCGGCCATTTTATTTTATCAATTCCCCAAAAATCATAAAATAAACAATTCAGATTTTTTGCTTCTTGTATAGCTTCCCATTGAAGCAAATAAGTCGCCATTAAATTTCGATGTTCATTGGATGAAGCGCCGTGTAAATAAGTGGCGCAATTATTATAAAAAATTATAATATTGGAGGCAATTGGCTGATTATTGTAATAAGCTGTAAAAATTTTTAGCATTTTATTGGCTGCCAAAGTTTGAATCATTTTTTTATAATAATTGTTTTGGTGCAAGGAAAATTTATTTCTTTTAGAGGTTATGTTTAATAAAGTTAAGAAATCTTTGATCATTTTTTTGTCATAGCCTTTTTGAACCCTAACTTCTTTTCTTTGTGCCAGTCTTATGTTATATCTTGTTTTGGATTTCATTTGGGATAAAATTTTATCGAGATTTTGACTTAAATCAAGATAAAGAGTTTCTTGAGGTTCTTTTGTCTTGGCTTTTGATAAATAGAACTCACTGTCGAAAAATTTTTTTAAATTTGCTTTTGAAATTGGGACCGGAGGATTAAATCTTACAAAGCAATTTCCTTTTTGCCTGCTAAATTTTTTAATTAGAGCAAAGATCTCCCTTAGCTTTTCTTTCCCCGATTTACTATATTTAATAGCGGGTCCATAGGGGATAAAGGCGTATTTTACCGCAGGAGCTGGTTTTCTTTCAATTAGGGTGGCTCTGCAGATTGATTTTTTTTGATCGTTTTTTATAATAATCCTAAAGATTTGATCCCCGGTTTTTTTTTGAAATTCACCCCATTGATAAGACTGTAAAAAATCTCCGGGTATAAATTTTTTTTTATCTAAACCAAAGGCTTCGTATTGATCCTTGTCTTTAATAGAATAAATATTCATTTATCAAAATAACTTTTCAAAAATATAAATTAAAAGCAAAGATCCGGTAATCCCCAACACAACTCCGGATAAAACTTCAGATATGGAATGTCCCACTCGCTCTTTTAATCTGGGGTATTTATTTTTAAAACCCGCATCTTTTATTAATTTGTTTAAAATTTTTCCATAAGATCCGATATATCCTCTAAGTTTTACTGCATCAAAAATAATAATCATCCCCATTGTAAAGGCAATAGCAAATGCTGGAGAAAATATACCCTCATAATAACCTATTGTAAACATCAAAGCGGTTACTGAAGAAGTGTGAGAGCTTGGCATGTGGCCATATTCAAAAAGGTATTTCCAATTTACTCCATGTTTATAACTGTAGATTGAAAATTTAAGAATTTGAGAAATTACCCACATTATTGCCGGAATAAGCAAAATTGGATAAACGCTTCCTTGATTTTCATAGGGACTTAAAAAATTGTGGTTCATTATTTTTGTTTAAAAATTTAAATTTTATATTTTATATAAGGGAGAATTAATTAATTTTAAAAAAAGTGCTACAAATATGCATGAAATCTCTTTAAGCATCAATGCCTTTAAAAAAAATAATATATACTTGCCATTAAAACAGGTTTGAGCTATAATTTAATTATAGAAAATTTTTTTTAAATTGTAAAAAAAATAATAAAAATGTTGACTTTAATTTTGATCATTATAGGTGTTGTTGTTTTAATTGCGGTTATCGGATTGGCTTCCTATTTAATAAAATTTTATAATGATCAAATTGTTATAAAAAATAAAGTGGATGAAGCTTGGTCGGATATCGATGTTCAATTAAAAAGACGTTACGATTTAATCCCTAATTTAGTGGAAACTGTCAAGGGTTATGCTAAGCATGAAAGCTCCACCTTGGAAGATGTTACAAAAGCCAGAAACATGGCTATGCAAGCTACAAATCCGCAAGAAAAAGCCGAAGCTGAAAATTTTTTAAGCGACACCTTAAAATCTTTGTTTGCCGTCTCGGAGCAATACCCTCAATTAAAAGCGGATAAAAATTTTTTGAATTTACAAAATAAATTGTCTGAAATAGAAGAAGTTATTCAAAAATCTAGAAGATATTACAATGGAAATGTCAGAGACTTTAATACAAAAATTCAGAAATTTCCCAACAATATTTTTGCTCCGATTATGGGATTTAAGAAAAAAGAGTTTTTTAAATTAAAAACCGAAAAAGAAAGAGAAAATGTTAAAGTAGAATTTTAAGAGAAATTTTAAATCATTTTATTAAAAATAATTAAAAAATTAAAACAAAAATATGGCAAAAAAAACAAAATCTACGAAAAATGAATCAAATCTAGGGCAATGGGTGGATTTGATCAAAAATTGGGCCAGTGAAAACGCTAAAAACATTACAACGAATTTTATCGAGGAAACCAAAGAGGGGATAATTGAATTTTTCGAAAATCTAACCTCTAATGTTAATAAAATTATTTTTTCTTCGTTAACGGTTTTTGCGGGTTTAATATTTTTAATGGTTGGCTTATCTAAACTTATTAATGAAATTTTGATGGTTTCCGGAAGTATCGGTTATATTTTTGTGGGACTTTTAGTAATTTTTACCGGAGTTTTAATTCGTGATAATCACAATAGAACCAAATAAAAAAATTAATTAAACGGGAATTAAGACTGTTATTTTAAGCTCAAGGTTATTTGATTTTAATCCGATTAATTTATTAAATAAATTTAAAATATGTCTAAATCAACAAAAAAACAAATAGATGAAAAAGCGGAAATTTTCAGGAAAGAGGCTCAACGAAATTTGGAAAAAGCTAAAGAGGAACTAAGAGAAGTGGAAGAAAAGGTCAAAAGTTATATGAAAAAAAATCCGGCAAAAGCAGCCGGGATTGCAGCCGGGATTGGAGCAGTAATAGGAGCCGGCATTGTAGCTGTAATTGGTAGCAAAAGAAAAAAATAAAGTAATTTTTGTTTTTGAATTTTTTTAAAAAAACGCATTTGTGCGTTTTTTTATTTTAGAACAGAACCTACAAGACTGTGGTGGCCATTTATGAACTCCAGGATGTCCATTTCCTTCTTGGCTTGAGGTTTGATTTTTACAAGCTCAATAGCTCCTTTTTTTGTTATAACAATTGGTCTTTCAGCGGTTTTCTTTCGCCAGATAACTGTTCCCGGTTTTTGAGGAAAGTTTTTTTTAATAATATTTAGATCTAGAATTTGAATTCTAATTCCCCCCTTTGATGATTGAAAAAAAGTAAAAATTCCGGGCCAGGGAGTGTAAGCCCGGAATTTTGCTTCAATCTCAGATGCTTTTTTCCTCCAATCGATATGACCATCAGCTTTTTTTATTAATTTAGTATAAGTGGCTTTTTGATGGTTTTGTTTTTTTGGTAAGATTTTTCCATTTAAATAATCTTTTAAAGTTTTTAATAATAAGTCGCAGCTAATTTGCGCCAAAATTTTTTCCAGTTGTTTGTAAAAATATTTTTTATCGATTTTTATTTTTTTTTGAGTCAATATATCGCCGGCATCCATTTTGTCATTTAAGAGCATTATAGTGGTTCCGCTTGTTTTATCATTATTAAGAATAGCTGTTTGAATGGGGGAGGGTCCTCGATATTTGGGAAGAAGAGAGGGATGGATATTTATACATCCCCAAACAGGAAGTTTTAAAACAGATTTGGGTAAAATAACTCCAAAGGCTGCTACTATTATTAAATCAATGTTTAAACTTTCCAATTTTTTCACATATTTTTTATCGGAAAAATTTTCAATTTCCCAAAGGGGAATGGATTTTTTTTTACTTGATTTATTTATTAATTCTTTTACCGGGGTAAAATTTTGCACTGATTTGGCGCAAACCGCTATTGGAGATAAATCGTTTTTTATCAATTTATTTAAAATTTGAGCCGCGAAATCAGAAGTTCCCATAAAAACTATTCGTTGATTTTTTAGTTTTTTATTTTGCATCTTTTTTATCTATAAATAAAACACCGTCCAAGTGATCAATTTCATGTTGAATGGCCCTGGCTAAAATTCCTTTAGCTTTCAGAGTTTGTTTTTGACCAAACTGGTCGATATATTTAATAGTAATTTTCTTATTTCGAATAATTTGATAAAATATACCAGGAAAAGACAAGCAACCTTCCTCCATAGCGATTCTATCTTTGGAAATATGTTTAATTTCTGGATTAATTATGACATAAAGTTTATAATCTAATTCAATAACAAATAAACGAATTAGCTTACCGATTTGAGGGGCGGCCAATCCGATGCCATTATTTAATTTTAGAGTTTTTATCATATTTTTGATAGTATCTTGAATTTTAGGATCGCCTACATCGCTGATTTTTTTGGATTTTTGTCTTAAAGTGGGATCATTTTTGGTGATTATTTTTAATCCATCAGGATTGTACATAGGGGTGATTTTAATTTTTTCGTTAATATTTAATAATAAACTATATTTTTATAATTTTGTCAAATATTTTTTATCTTTGATTTAGTAATTCAGATTAATTCCTAGAATTATAAACTTAATTTATAAATTATGCCAAAAAAAAAGAGCGCTAACAATCTAAAAGATTCTTTAGCAAAATTAAAAGAAATTTCTCAATGGTTTGAGAACCAGGAAGATTTGGATGTTGAAAAAGGGTTGATTAAAGTTAAAGAAGGAGTTTTTTTAATAAAAGACTGTCGTAAAAGATTAAATGAAATAGAAAATGAATTCGAAGAAATCAAAAAAGATCTTTCTTGATTTGAAAATTATATTAAATAAGTTTATGATAAAGAAAAGAAAACTTAATTGGTTTTTAAACAATAAGGATTAATAAATTAAATTTAGAGATGTCGCAGCAGTTTATAATAAATGGAGGTAAGAAAATTTCCGGAGAAATTAAAGTAAATGGGGCTAAAAATTTTATTTTAAAAGCTTTATCCGCCGCTTTATTGACAAAAGAAAAGTGCACAATAAGAGGTGTGCCTGAAATTGCCGATGTATTGATTATGAAAGACATTATTCAAAAAATAGGCTGTAAAGTTAAAGTTAAAAAAGATCAGATTGGGGAAGCTTATGAAATTGAAGCTAAGAAAATAGATCAAAGCAAACTAAACAAAGAAGATGCCAAAAAGCTTAGGGCTTCCATTGTTTTTTCCGGTTCCATTCTTCCCAGAACCGGAGAGTTTAATATCCCTCACCCCGGAGGAGACTTAATCGGTAAGAGACCTATAAATTTTTTCCTGGAAGGATATAAAAAAATGGGCGCTAAAATCACTGTTTCTCAAGAGGGATTTTATAATATAAAAACTCGCGGCCGCTTAAAAGCAGCGAAAATCTTTTTTCCAAAAATAAGCGTAACTGGAACCGAGACTTTGGCAATGGCAGCTAGTTTGGCTCAAGGAATCACTATCTTGGAAAATGTGGCAATTGAACCTGAGGTAATTCATCTGTTAACTTGTTTAAAAAAAATGGGAGCCAAAATTAGCGGCCTGGGAACTTCCACCCTGACCATAGAGGGGGTGGAGGAATTAAAAGGAGCTGAGTTTGAATTTTTACCTGACAGGTTGGAAGCCGGAACATTTGTGATGATGGGAGTTATGAATAACGCTTCTTTAACTGTAAGGAATTGCATTCCTTCTCATTTAACAGCTCTTCTGGAAAGATTGAACAGAGCGGGAGCCAATTTAAAGATAGGGAAGGATTGGATTTCAACCCAACCCTATAAAAAAAGATTAAAGGCGCTGGATATCCAAACTCATGAATATCCGGGTTTTGCCACTGACTTGCAGCCTATTTACACTTTATTAATGACTCAGGCTGAAGGTAGCTGCATGATTCACGAATCGATTTTCGAAAGCCGCTTATTTTTCACAGATACGCTAAATCGTATGGGAGCCGATATCATTATGTGTGATCCTCACAGGGTTGTAATTAAAGGACCGACCAGACTTCATCCAAGAGTTATCGAAAGCCCTGATATTCGAGCCGGAATAACTTTGGTTTTAGCCTCTATAATGGCCTCAGGCCAATCCACCATCGAAAACATTCAGGTAATTGACAGAGGTTATGAAAAAATTGAAAAAAGACTTAGAAAAATCGGAGTTGATATAAAAAGAGTCAAGGCTTAATATATATTAAAATATTTTTTAAAAAAATATCTATAATAATAAATTAAACAAAAATATGGATCTACAATTAATAATTAAATGGCTCTTGGTAAGTGCGCTTATTTTGATTCTTTCTTTGATTATACCGGGTATTAAAATAAAAGGTTATCTGGAAGCTCTTCTGGTTTCTTTAGGGTTAGCGGTAGTAAATATTTATTTGGAGCCTATTATTCTTAGAATAACCTCTCCAATTAATGCTATGACTTACGGGATTTTCGCTTTTATTGTTAATGCTCTTTTAATTCTCTTGGTTTCGGCTATATTACCTGGTTTTAAAGTTAAAAATTTTTGGTCGGCTTTAATTTTTTCTCTGGGTTTGGCAATCGCTTTTTATTTTATTCCTAATTTAAAATTTTAAAATAAAAAAATGAAAAACATTAAAAATCAAAATTTCAACAACCAAAACGCGATAATCAGGGTAGATTTTAACTGTCCCATTAAAAACGGGAAGGTTCTGGACAGTTTCAGAATTGATCAAACAATTGAAACTTTTCGTTATTTATTGAATTCAGGGATAAAGAAAGTTATTGTTTTAACCCATTTAGGAAGACCTAAATCAAAATACGAACTGGATTTATCTTTAAAACCGGTTGTTGCTTACTTTAAAGAAAAAATGATAAGTTTAGGATTTTATAACCTAAAAATAAAACTTTTGGACTACAATGACGATTTTTCTAAATGCCTTCTCCAAGCGCAAGCTGCCGAAAACGGAATTGTTTTTTTTGAAAATATAAGATTTTGGGACAAGGAAAAGCAAGGAGATGAAAAATTTTCCCGTCAAATCGCGGGTTTGGGGGTAAAATATATCAATGACGCTTTTAGTGTTTGTCATAGAAATCACGCTTCAGTTACCGGGGTGGCCCAAATCTTACCTTCCTACAGCGGTCTTTTACTTTCCAGGGAAATAGAGGAAATCAATCAAGCTATAGAAAATCCTCAGAGGCCGGCTATAGCTATAGTAGGAGGAGCCAAGCTAGACACTAAAATTCCGGTTTTGGAGGCTTTGATTAAAAAATATGACAAGATTTTAGTGGGGGGGTTGGTCGCGGTGGAGCTGGAAAAAAATAAAGAAAAATTAGATTCTGATATTAAAAAAAATCTTGGCAAAAAGATTATTCTGCCTTTAGGTTATATGGATAAGGATAAAAAGGACATCGATCTTGAATCAGCTCAAAAGTTTGCTCAAATAATCCAACAAGCCAAAACTATTTTGTGGAATGGCCCTTTAGGAAAATTTGAAGAAAAACCCTATCATAAGGGGAGTCAAGTTGTGGGAAAGGCCGTGGCTCAATCAAATGCTTACAAAATCACCGGCGGAGGAGAAACCAATGAATTATTAAAATTATTGGGGGTTTTTGAAAAAATAGATTTTATTTCTACCGGAGGAGGGGCTATGTTGCAATACATCGGCGGTGAAAAATTGCCGGGGATTGAAGTTTTAAGAAATTAGTTAATTAAATGAAGCAAAGGATAAAAAGCGCTAATATTAATTTAAGAGACGAGATCGCTACAATCATAAATAAATTAAATGAAGATTCTAACACATTAATAACCGTGACTTCTGTTAATGTCTCGAACGATTTAAAACATATGAAGGTTAAAATATCGGTAATGCCTGAAAAAAAATTAGTAAAAACTTTAAAATTTTTACAAAAAAATGTCTTTGCCATATCAGATGAATTATCCAAAAAAGTAAAAATGAAATATATTCCCAAAATTAAATTTATACTGGATAAAGGCTATTCCAATTTTGTTCAAGTTCAAGATATTATCTCCAAATTAAATGAAAAATAACAGCTATAGACAAAACTTATATAAATTATTTTCTGTAATTAAAAATTCCCAAAATTTTGCCCTAACCACCCACAAAAGAGCAGACGGGGATGCTTTTGGCTCAACTTTAGCTTTGAAAAATTTTATTATCTCTTTAAACAAAAAAGCTGATATTATTTATGATGATCAAATTGATTTAAATTTTAATTATTTAAAAAACTTCGATGATTTTTTGTTTGCTAAAAATAAAATAAATAAAAATTATGATTATTTAATTATTTGCGATGCCAATAATTTGGAGCGAACCGGATTGGAAAAAGAAATCAACTCCCGGATACCTGCCCAAAATTTGATGATCATTGATCATCATTATGGTCAAAAAAATCCCAAAGATTATCATTTGAATCTTGTAAGGCCGGAAAAATCCGCTACTTGTCAAATTATATTTGACTTTTTTAAATTTAATAATTTTAAAATCGATAAAGATATTGCCCTTTGTTTGTTGACTGGTTTATACACTGATACAGGCGGTTTTCTCCACGCCAATACCGATAGTGAGGTTTTACAAATCGCTTCAGTTTTAATGAAGAAAGGTATAACTCTTTCTCAAATAGCCAAAAGAACCATGGCCAATAAGAAAGTTAATTCCTTAAAAATTTGGGGTAAAGCTATGCAAAGAACTCAATTAAATAATAAAAAAATGGCTTATTCTTATATCACCAAAAAAGATTTAAAAGATTGTAAGGCCAGCATTGATGATTTAAATGGGGTAACCAATATTTTAGGCGCAGCTGAAGAATCTTTATATTCTTTATTGTTAGCTCAAAGCGATAAAAATAAAATCAAAGCCAGTTTGCGAAGCGAAGACCATAAAAATATCAATGTTTCTAAAATTGCTCAAAAATTTAACGGAGGAGGGCATCCTTTAGCTTCCGGTTTTGAGATAAAAGGGAAAATTTCCAATAAAAACGGTAAAATTATTTAAATGAATTTCGGAGCTCATGTTTCCATTTCGCCAAGCCTGGAAATGGCCCCTAAAAATGCGGCTGATTTAGGTTGCGAATGTTTTCAGTGTTTTTCCCAATCTCCCAGAGGAGGGGGGAGGAAAATTCCTCGTGATAAAATTATTCAGGCTTTTAAAAAAAACCTTAAAAAATTTAAAATAAAATCATTTTATCTTCATGCTCCTTATTTTATAAATTTAGCTTCTACTAATAATAGAATTTTTTACGGCTCTATTAACGCTATAGCTAAAGAGCTGGAAATCGCTTCGCTTCTTGGAGCCAACGGAATGGTAACTCACATTGGAAGTTTTAAAGATTTTAATTTAAAATCAAAAAAAGAGTTAAAAGAAATTAAAAAAATCCCCAAACAAGCTTTGGAAAGAGTGGTTAAAGGTTTAAATGAAATTATCAAAAAAAGTTCAAACAGCCATCTTTTATTATTGGAAAATTCCGCTGGTTCAGGTATGATAGCTGGATCCACCTTGGACCAATTGGCTTACTTTATCCAAAAAGTTCAGGGAAAAATCGGTGGTATTTGTTTTGATACAGCCCATGCTTTTGAATCAGGAATAGATATTATTGGCAAAGAAAAAATAAAAATATTGATCAAAAATATGGAAAAATCCATTGGTTTAAAACAATTAAGGTTAATTCACCTTAATGATTCCAAAACTCCTTTGAATTCCAATTCCGATAGACATGCTCATTTGGGTGAAGGTCTTATAGGATTAAAAACCTTCAAAGAAATTGTTTTAAATAAAAAATTTCAAAACATTGATTTAACCCTAGAAACCCCGAGCTTGGAAGGGATAAAAAAAGATTTGAAGATATTAAAAGATTTTAGAGAAAAAAGCTAAAAATGTTGCGGGGGGCGGATTTGAACCGCCAACCTCGAGGTTATGGGCCTCGCGAGCTGCCAATTGCT
>WJJL01000034.1 GCA_014729725.1 Candidatus Moraniibacteriota bacterium
CACTTAAATTTCATCTTCAATATGAGTTACCGAAATTCTCCTGAAATCTTCAGATAAATTCACAAGTTTAGCTTTTAGTGTTGACAACATTTTTTTGGGAGAGTAAATTTTATATATAAGAGAAGTGTACTGCTTGTTTTGTCCTTGAAATAAGGCTATTTGTTCGCCGCATGGCAAGGAGACGGCCTTATTTTAAGAGTTTAAACCTAAGTAATTAGCACTATTAATATTATAAATTAATTTTTAGTCATTATAAAATAAATGAAGGTTAAAAAATACATGAAAACCAACCCCATAACTATCGAAAAAAAGGCCAATCTGGCGCAAGCGGTAAAAATGATGGTAGAAGAAGGCACTAACACTTTGGTAGTGGTTGATTCCAAAGAAAGTTTAAAACCCTTAGGTGTTATGACAACTCTTTGCTTAATAAAACAAGTACTTCCGGATTATCTGGAAGATGATCCTTCTGTTTCGGTTTTTGAAAGAAGCGGCCAGCTTACCTGTTTTTCCTTAAAATATAAAAACGAACCCATAGAAAAAATGATGATTAAATCAAAAAAAATATTGGAGCTGGATGACACTATGGTGGAGGCGGCTGCCTATGCCAGTAAAAGCACGACCAGAAGCCTTCCGGTTATAGACGAAAATGGAAAATTAACCGGATTAATAGACAGGACTTGTATTAAAAAAGCAATTTATAATTCAATTTTTAAAATAGAAGATCCCGATTGTGATCGCAATCAATGCGACACCTGCTGGAGAGAAGAAAATTAACAATAATTTTAATTTAATAATTAAATATATTAATGCACGAAGTTAGTAATGTAGGTGAAATAACCACCCCTATGATGTTGGTGGCTCTTTTAATTTTTTTAGGGAGCTACGCTTTAATAGTTTCCGAAAAAATTCACAGAACAATTATCGCCATCTTTGGCGGAGCGCTTGTAATACTGATCGGCACTTTAATGGGATTTTACCATCAAGAAGAAGCTGTTGAAGCGATTGATTTTAACACAATTGGATTACTTGTAGGAATGATGATAATAGTGGCCATTTCAAAAGATACCGGAATTTTTCAATTCATCGCCATTAAAGCGGCTAAAAAAGTCAAAGGCGATCCTTGGAAAATTATGATCGTTTTTGGAATAATTACTGCGGTTTTTTCAGCTCTTCTAGACAATGTAACCACAGTCTTGCTTATAGTCCCTATGACTTTTGTTATCTGTAATAACTTAAGGATTAATCCTCTGCCGTTTTTATTTGTGGAAATTTTAATGAGTAATATCGGCGGAACCGCCACTCTTATAGGAGACCCTCCAAACATTTTAATCGGCAGCGCCGCCAACTTGTCTTTTATGCAATTTGTTGTCAACCTTGGTCCGCCCGCACTAGTTATAGGAGCAGTTGTGATGTTATTATTCAGATTTGTTTACAAAAAACAAATTTGCGCCACCAAAGAAGATGTTAAGAAAATTATGAAACTAAACGAAAAAGAAAGTCTTAAAAAAGGACCCGGTCTTAGAAATGCTTTGCTTGTTTTGTCTCTTACAATTATTGGTTTTTTTCTGCACGGCACTTTACATTTGGAAGCCGCAACAATCGCTTTATTCGGAGCTGGCCTTCTCTTGCTTTTGGATAAAAAAAATCCGGAAAAAGCTTTACATGAAGTGGAATGGATTACCATTTTTTTCTTTGCCGGTTTGTTCGTCTTGGTGGGATCTTTAGAAGCGGTAGGTATAATCAGTATGGCGGCTGAGAAATTAATTGAAGTTACCCACGGCAATCTGGCTACTACCGCCGGTATAATAATATGGGGCGGGGCTTTTTTTAGCGCCTTTGTGGACAATATTCCTTTTGTTGCCACTATGATCCCGCTTGTTCAAGATATGCATCAAACTTTTAATCCCGTTGAATTAAATACTATCTGGTGGGCTTTGGCTCTGGGGGCTTGTCTGGGAGGAAACGGCACCCTGGTGGGAGCTAGCGCCAATCTTGTGGTTGCCGGTATGGCGGAAAAAGCCGGTTACAAAATTTCTTTTACTAAATTTATGAAGATTGGCCTAATTGTAATGGTAATTTCCATCGCTATCGCTCATACTTATCTTTGGTTAAGATATTTATAAAAAAATTGGGTCTTGCCTAGAATAAATTCTTAATTTATTCTAGACAAGACCCAAAAATTTATTTACTAAATAAAAATTTCTTAATGGAAATTGATCTTTAACTAAAATTAAGGTAATATTTTGAGTGCTGGAATCTGCATTCTGCTGGGCTGGATTTTGAACGCGAAAATTTATTTTTATCCCAATGCTTGGTCGGCGACTTTTCTGATTTCTCCGTTAGGGACATTCTTAAAAAAAACAAGGCGATGTAATGAATCTGATTCTCTAAACCCTATATATAACCTAGCAAATCAATTCCCCACCCCAATCCCGGGCTCTTAGCTCAGCTGGTAGAGCGCCTCGTTTGCACCGAGGAGGTCAGGAGTTCGACTCTCCTAGAGTCCACAGACATCAAAAAAAACTATATTTGATAGTCTTTTTTGTTTATAAACTTCCAACTCAAACAACCAACAAAAACCAAACTAATCAAAGCCAAAACAATAACTTAAATCCTCTTAATTCCCATTAATTCCGCTCCTAAAATTGGTTCAGCAATCCCTCCACCTCCTCCTTCAACTTAGGCACATGCCCAACAACAATACTCCAAATAATGTCATCAGAAACCTTATCATAACCATGAATAATCCGATTCCTCG
>WJJL01000005.1 GCA_014729725.1 Candidatus Moraniibacteriota bacterium
CTTCCCTGGTTTTAACTCCCTCCTCCAGTTGTACCATTCAGGCTAACTTCACTCCGGGCTCCACCGGTGCCTTTAACACGACTATTAGTATTACCTCTGACGATCCGGATGAAAATCCGTTTGATATAGCTTTGAGCGGGAATGGTACTAGTTCTCCTGAACCTGAAATAGATATTTCCCCTTTAACCTTGAATTTTGCAGACACTGAAATCGGCTCTTCTTCTGCTCCTCAGGAAATAACCATCTCTAATCTGGGAACTGCTGATTTAACAGTTTCTGCCATGAATTTATCCGACACCAGCAATTATTCCTTGGATGTTGACGGCGGATCCAATCCTTGCGCCAGCACTAATCCGGTTATCTCTGCCGGAAATAGCTGCACAGTGAACATAATCTTTACCCCGCAAGCGCCCGCTGATAACCATAATGGCCAAACCTTAACTATTTCCTCCAATGATACTGACGAAAGCTCTGTTGATGTTGTGTTAAACGGTAATGGAATCGATGCCCCTACTCCGGATATCCAGGTGGATCCTGTCAATATAAACTTCCCGGATATTGAAATGGGTCAAAATTCTGATCCACAAATAGTAACTATATCCAATGTCGGATCTCTAATTCTTACAGTTAGTGATATTGTTTTATCAGATGAAACAAATTTCAGTCTTCAATTAGATGGAGGATCAAATCCTTGTTTAAATACTACCCCAACCATTGCACCAGGTAATAACTGCACCGTAACTGTAACCTTTACTCCTACCGCTAATCCTCAAACCCTGGATATTTCTTACGACAGCGAAACTTTAACCGTAATTTCCGATGACCCGGATGAAGGAAGCGTAATAGTTACTTTAAACGCTATGGGAACAGAAATTCCCACTCCAAGTCCTTCTCCCTCCCCCTCTCCTTCTCCAAGCCCGATTTCTCCTTATTGCGGTTTTCTGGAATTAATTGATAAAAAAAATGACACCTTAATATTTAATACTTGCATTCTGGAAGAGGAAGAGGAAACTTCTGATAACATTGACGAAGATGAAGATGAAGATACAGGTTTAGAAAAGATCAAATTAAGAGCCGAGGAAGATGAAATGGTAGAAGGCGAATTTGAAGTTGTTTATTATAAAGATAAACCTTCTAAACTTGAATTGGGAGATGGCTACAGTAATTTCAAAACCTATAAATATCTAAAAATAAATTCAGACTTTTCCGATGAAGATATTGATAAAACCACTTTTTATTTGAGAGTAGAGGAGGATTGGCTTAAAGAAAATAACATCGACAAAGAGCAAATCACATTTATTCAAAGTCAGGATAATGGAGAAGACATTAAGGAACTGGAATACGAAATCGATGACCAGAAAGATGGTTTTACAGTTTATCAAATCGAATCAAATAATTTAACTAAATATTTAACAATTGCCGCGAAAGTAGCACCTAAAGTGTATGCCAGTTTTCTCGAACACACTTTCGGAAACATTAAACCCGGCGCATCTTCCGATCCTGTAGAGCTTATAATTGAAAATAAAGGCAATAGCGAAGCCGTAATTAATTCGATTTCTTTACAGGACGATAAAAACTTTTCTCTTGATATGGGCACCTGCAAAGAAGTCGAAAAACTAGCTCCTGGAGAAACCTGCAGTATTTTTATAAGTTTTGAGCCCCAAAGCAGTGGGGATTTTTCTACCAAAATATCAATTGATTTCAATGACCCGCAAAGGCCAATTTTGAATATAATTCTAAACGGCCAAAGTCCCCAGGAAAAAGCCGCAACACCCAGTATGTCTATAACCCCCGAACCCAAACAAGATCTTGCCCAAAAAATACATTTAAGCTTTTTAAAACATAAATTCGGCGATTTAAAACCCCAGGAAAAATCACCAGCTCAGTTATTAACTATAACAAACAAAGGAAACGACAATTTAAAAGTTGAATTGATTTCTTTGCTTGATTCAAGGCATTTTTCTTTAAACAAAAATCCAAAAGTAAATCCTTGCAGAAGTACTCCATTGATACTAGAACCCGGAAAAGGCTGCAATGTGGAGGTAAAATTTGAACCTCAATACGCCGATCAATTATCTTCAGTTATAAGAGTCGATTCCAATGACCCACAAAAACCCTCTTTAAATGTTGAATTGTTAGGAAATTCCAAAGAAACCGAAACCGAAATAGAAGACAGCTACACTAAAAAACAAAAAGCTCAAGAAGATTTAGCTGCAAAAAAAGATGAGGATAAAAAGGGATTTTTCAGCTTACTTAACTCTAGTGACAGCTTAATAAAAGCAACTCAAAAACTATTTCCAATGTCAGCTACTTCAAAATTAATAGCCGGAATTATAGCTTTGTTATCCTTAATCCAAATCGGATCCAACCTAAATTCTCCCTTGCAGTTTTTAAGATTATTTGGAATTCCTTTTGATCACAGGAAAAAAACCAGTCGGGGAGTTGTTTATGACGGCCAAACGGGTCAACCTTTATCTTTTGCCGAAATTGTTGTCTTTGGAAAAGACGGTAAAGCCAAAAAAACCAAAACATCAGACAAATATGGATCTTACTTCTTTTTGGTGCCTCAGGGCAAATTTACTTTAAAAATAAAGAAAAAGGGTTACCGAATGATTAGCTCCCCTGAAGTAAGCCAATTAAAAGTTTCTTACGAGCCACTTTATACCAAAGACAAAGAACTGGTTTTTGAAAACGAAGGTAAAATTGATATTTCCATTCCAATGCTAAAGAAAAACAAGCAATCTTCCTCCATTCTCAATAGTAAAAATTTTCATCTTGCCATGGAAATCTTATTCTGGTCAGGATTTAGCTATAGTTTAATAGTTTTAATTATTTATCCAACTGTTTTTAACTTTTTGGTTATTTTATTGTATTTATTTATTCTGTTGTTAAGAACAATCGGAGTGTACAACCCCAAATGGGGTGTAGTTCTAAATGAAAAAAAACAGCCTCAATCTTTGGCTTTAGTTGAAGCTTATGACAGTGGCGGTAATTTTATCGCCAGAGCTATCAGCGATGAAACGGGAAGATATACCTTTATTTTAAATAAAGGCAAATACGCTTTGGAAGTAAAAGACAACACATCAAATAAACAAACCGAAGAATTTATTAAAATGCCCAAAAGGACTACTGTTGATGAAAAAATCCTATTAGAATAAGGCATTGTTGGATTTTATTTATGCTAAATTATAATTGATTTAGCTTCATCCTTTGAAAAACATAATCGGCGCTACCCATTATTATTAATTCTACTAATCAACAACAATTAGAAAAAACAAAATGAAAAATGAAAAAAACAATATAAAATTATATCTTTTTCTATTTATGGGAATTATTTTTTTATTTTCAATACCTTTTGAGCTAAATGCTCTTTATAATTCCAGTAAACTCTACCCAAGCGACAATTTCAATCTAAAAAACTCAAATAATTTAAAATTTAAAGCAAAGACCGAGATTTATAATTATCAAGACGCCATCTACTTTTTAGCTTCAAGCAGCGCCTGCCCTTACTTGGAATTAATCGATAAAGACGACGATAGCCTAAAATTTAACGCCTGTATCCTGGAGGATCAAGGAATAACCTCCCCAGACATTGATGAAGACGAAGATTCCGATACAGGGCTGGAAAAAATCAGAATTCAAGCTGAAGATGACGAAATCCTGGAAGGTGAATTCGAAATAACTTATTATCAGGACAAGCCTTCAAAACTTAGTTTAACAGAGCAATATAATGGTTACTCGATTTATAAAGACTTAAAAATCAACTCGGATTTTTCTGATCAAGATATTGAAGAAGTTGACTTTTATTTAAGAGTGGAAACCGAGTGGCTGGAAGAAAACGGAATTGAAAAAGAAAAAATTAAATTTGTTCAAAGCCAAGACGATGGAGAAAACATTGAGGAATTAAGGTTTGAAATTGACGATGATGATGAAGATTTTATAGTTTATAAAGTGGAATCAAACAATTTAACCAAGTATTTAACAACTTTGGGGAAAAAAAAAGAATTAACTCCTAAAGTGTATGTTGGCTTCCTTGACCATACTTTTGGGGAAATAGAACCGGGCCATTCTTCCAATGCTCTGGAATTAACAATTGAAAATCGGGGTAACGGCGATCTTGTTTTTGACTCAATCGCTCTAGAGGATAATGAAAATTTTTTTCTTGATAAAGATTCCTGCAAAGAGGTGGAAAAATTAGGCAAAGATGAAAAATGCAGGGTTTTTGTGTCTTTTAAACCCCAGGAAAAGGGGGATTTTTCTTCAAAAATAATGATAGAGTCCAACGATCCTGAAAGACCGAGATTGGAGGTTGTGGTAAAAGGAAAAAGCAGAAAAACTTCCGCTGAAATTTCAGAAAATTCCAATCAAAAAACAAATCCTTCCCCCACCCCAAATTCTTCTTTTACAAAAAAGCAAGAAACTAAACCTAAAATATATGTCAGCTCTTTAAAATATCAATTTGAAGTCCAAAATATAAATGAAAAATCACAAGTCAAGATTTTAAATATAAGCAATGAAGGCGAGGGAAACTTAAGAATAAACAGAATTTCCCTGCTTGATTCAGCTCATTTCTATCTTAATAAAAACCCCAGGGTAAATCCATGCAAAGCTACTCCCTTTATTATCGAACCCGGAAAAAGCTGCCAAGTGGAGTTAATGTTTTATCCCAAATACACGGACCAATTTGTATCCGGTATTCAAATCCTTTCCAATGATTCAGATAAATCACCTTTTAAAATAGAGCTATCAGGAAAACTTGAAACAAATGAAAATCAAGCCTTTCAAAAAGAAGATGAAAATCAAGATAATAGCGACAAAGAAAAAAACAAATCAGGTTCAGGAGTTGCCAACCAAACTCAGGGCGATCAGGAAAATGATTTTAGCATGATTCAAACAAGCAATCTACTAATAAAAGATGTTTCACGAGTATTTCCTTTTTCGCTTATTTCTCAAATTACAGCCTTTATTGTCTTTTTATTAAGCATAGTTCAAGTCGGATCAAAACTTAACTCCCCTCGACAATTTATAAGCTCATTTTTAGCCTTTTTCAATAATAGCACCAAAAACAAAATAGGGGTTGTTTATGACGGTAAAACCGGCCAACCTTTATCTTTTGCCGAAATTTTAATTTATAAAGAAAATGGAGATCTTTTGGAAAAGAAAAGTGCTGATAAATACGGTTGCTATTTTTTTCAAGCTCCCAAAGGCAAATTTACCCTAAAAATCAACAAAAAAGGTTATAGGACAATAAAACAAGAAGAAATCGAACAGTTAAAGATAGTTTATGAACCCGTATATACAAAAAGCCAAGAGCTGGTCTTGGAAAATCAAGGAAAAGTGGATATATCTATTCCTGTGCTTAAAGAAGGCGAACAAAATCTCACTATCCTAAACAATAAAAACTTTCATATCTTTATAAAAATTATATTCTGGGTCGGGTTTGCTTTTAGTATTTTAACTTTGATTTTATACCTCTCGGTTGTTAATTTTTTAATTATTCTACTGTATTTATTGTGTTTGCTTTTAAGAATAGCCGGTATCTATGAACCTAAGTGGGGATTAATTCTAAATGAAAAAAACCAACCTCAAACTTCTTTACTGGTTGAAGTCCAGAATAGCTCTGAAGAAACCCTCGCTCGAGCTGTAACTGATAAATTTGGCAGGTTTGCCTTTATTTTAAAGAAAGGCAAATATAGTTTAAAAATAAAAGATGCCGATAACCAGGAAAAAGCTGAAAAATTTATTGAGCTGTCTAAAAGAAAGGCAGTAAATGAAAAGATTGTCTTGTAAGCCCGGCCTCTAAATCTTAGGAGGGTAGAGGCCAAAAAAACAGCCTAAAAAGTGCCTTTTACTTCAAAACAATATTTTAAACTAGTTTTACTAAGCTATTTCGAAAAAATACTAATTGATTATCGTTGCCCAACAAATTTCTGCAAACCACCTGCCAAAATCTTAAACTTAATCCTTAACCACTAAAGCATAAAACTTATCCTCATCCAGATAATCTTCAATGGACCAGCCTTCTTTGGTAATGTTCATATCCTGCGGAAATTTATATTCGTAATCAAACTCCTCCATTCCATATAAATTTGTTTTAATTTGGGTGTTTTTGTCTCCGGCCTGTTTTTGGATTAATAGACTGTAGGCCTCAGCCGGGTTTTTAAATTCTTCAATGTTTATAGTAAAAGGAAGTAGATATTTATAAGTCACGGTGGATGTTTGACCAGGTTCAAGATAAACCCAATTGGCAAAAACAGTTTTATCAAATTCATCATAAATTCTGGTCGCTGAATCTTGATCAATTTGATAGCTGTCTTCCATCTCCTTTACCTGATAATCGGTTTTAAAACCCAATTTATCATAATCAAGCGGGGATTTAAAAAAATCCCGAGTAAATCCGGTAGCGGAAATCAATTTACTACCTTTTGGAACATAAACTCTCTGCCAGTTATAATTTTCCTTATTAAACCATTCCTGATCAAAATCTCCGCCATTATGAGTTCTTTGAATGGTAAGCGTGTTTACAATAGAACCATCATCCTGAAGTTCGGCTTTATGAATAATTTTTTGATCGATAACCCCATCGGTTTTTTCTCCCCCTATATTGGTGTTTACCACACTCAAATAATCTTTTTGAGTTTCTAAAATTTCCCCTGACCAGCCCATATCCGAAACCAGCTGCTGAATTTCCTGATCAAAAGAATAAATCATAATATGACGCTTTTTAAGCGCATCAGTAAAAACAGCGAAAACTTCGGGCCAGTCTTGGGGTTTGGATTTAAAAACCTCGGCTATTATTAGAGGCGTTAGGTCAGAGAGAATTTTTTTAGGTCTGTTTTCTTCTTTGTCATAATTAACCTCTACTTCTTCTTGAATTAATTCCATAAAATTATTTTTATCAACCACCAAACTGCCTTTTTCTCCATAACCTTCAACCTCTATAGGGCCGGTTACTTCCAACAAACCCAAAATAACATCCGGGCTTAAAGTGATAACTCCATCGACACTGGGGCCTCCGGTTTTTTCCCAAAACCAGCTGACTTTTTGGGCGCTAGTTGGAAAATCAGGCCACCAGTTAGCGTCTCTCATAGACCAGGCCGCTGTCATTTTTTGAATTGGTCTGGGAGGAATGACTTTTTCTTTTAGCTGACCATCAGGATTGTAAATTCCGTCAATTTTAAGGTTTTCAATCTTGCCTTGATAAACCTTAACAATCCCGTAAGATCCGATAAAACCGCCGGTGGCTCTTGCTTCATGATTATTTTGAAACAAAAGTAAATATTTTCGGCTTCCGTTATGGCCTAAAACATCCAAAAACAATTCCCCGTATTGATTAAATTTATTTAAACTTTGACTGATTTTAGGTAAAACATCCTTTAAGGTTCCGATTTTCCCCTGAATCTCTTTAGGGAAATCATCCGGGTCAACATCCTCAATATCCACACTGGCTTGATCCAAATATCCGGCGGCTTTTTTAAACCTCTTATCCACCTCCAAAAACATTTGGGTAAAGGATATTTGTGAATCTATGGGATTTTTTTGGTCGACATTCAAGTTTATTCCCTTTTTCAAATCTTCCTTGCTTTCCATTAAATATTCCATAGCCGCCGTGATTTCTTTACCTGCAAGAGAAATATTTTCGCCTACGCTGGAGATTTTTCTGGCTGATTCCACTTTGGAAACTCCGGGTAAAAACTTCAAGATCCCGCTAAACCCTCCCCCCACTTCTTCAATCTTTTTCTGAGCTTGTAAAAAATTCAAATAAGCTTTATCAAAATTTTTACCAGCTGTTTTTACATCGGCTTTTTTTATCGAAGCTTGAGCTTCTTTTAAGCTGGAATACGCCTGATTCCCATATTGCTCAATGTTGTCCTTTTCTTCAACCCCTTTAATAGCAATAAACAAAACCGGAATTACCACAATTAAAACCGCCAATATTAAGGAATAGGAAAAAAGTTTTTTTAAGCCAGGACTAAAGGCTTCTTGGGCAATGGCTACCAAATATTGATTTTTTTGTTGACTTGCTGTTTTTTGAAATTTTTTTTGTCCGATTTTTCCAAATTTTTGATCTTGAGCGGTTCTCTTATGGTTTTGATCAAAATTATAAGACCATCCGTTCAAATCATCGGTTTTGGAAAAACCTTTTTTTTGAGCGGAATTGTTGGAAGAAAAATTCCGATTAAAGTAATCTTGATTAAGTTTTTGAGATTTTCCGCTAAATTTGGTGTAAGGCGGCTTATTTTTAGAAAAGTAGGCCGGTTGTCGATTTTTAGAAAAACCTCTCTTAACTGAGTTTTCTTTTATTTTTCGTAAATTAACAGAGTCTTTTTGAGAATATCTTTCAAGCCTCTTTTTTCTTTCAATTCCTCTTAAATCAATTATTTCTTTTGGGTTATGAGAATTTCTTCCTGATTTCTTATTCCTTGAATCAAATCCGGTTTTGGAATCTAAATTCAATCCGCAAGAGTAACTCTTTTCCGTGTTTGTCCGATTTTTAGGTTTTTCAATATAAAAATCTTTATTAACCTTTGTTTTTTGAAAATCTGATTTGGGGAAACTGGCGGGGTTATAGCTTTGCGATTTTTTAATGTTTCTTTGATTTTGGGCCAATCCTTGATTATCTCTTGCCAGTTTTTTTCTTACCAATTCCATAAAATACTGCTCTTCACTCTTGCTTTTAAAAGTTAGCTTGGGCTTGTTGGGTTTTGTAAATCCTCTGGAATTAAAAAACTTTACATTTCTATATCTGTCATTATTATTATTTATAGAATTTAAATTCATTGCTGCTTCTTTGTTTTTTGTTTAGCGTTTTTTTGTATTGTCCTAAAGTTTTTTCAGCCATTTTAAACCAGCTGAACTTTTTTACCTGGACCCTGGATTTTTTTACCAATTGTTTTTTAAGATAATCTTTTTTCAATACTTTAATAATTTTTCGAGAAATATCATCCGGACTTCTTGGATTAAAATAATAAGCGCCCCGCCCTAAAATTTCCTTTAAACTGGCTTTTGGGGAAGAAACCACGGGAATTTCATGCTGCATCGCCTCCAGCGGAGGAAATCCAAAGCCTTCGTAAAAGCTGGGAAAGACAAATATCTCGCAATTTTTATATATCCTTTTTAAGTCCCTGTCTTTTTTTACCAATCCTAAAAATACCACTCCCTTTATTTTATTATATATTGCAAAACTTTTCAATTCTTTATAAAACCAGTCGCAACCGCCTACCAGAACCAGACTTAAATTTTTAAACTCCGGTTTTGACTTTATTTTTTTCCATCCTAAAAGCAAATTCTCCAGATTTTTATGAGGATAGGCAGCCCCCACATAAAGTAAATAAGGTTTTAATCCAAAAATTTTTTTCTCCGTTTTCGAAAATTTTTCAGATACTTTTTGGGAATTTTTATTAATTCCAAAACCGCCAATTCCTTCATAAATTACTTTGATTTTATTTTTTTTAATATGCCTAAAATGCCTTAAGATATCTTTCTTGGTAAATTGGGAAACGGTTAAAATCTTCCTGGATTTTTTTAAAGCATTATTTAAAACCATTTTGTAACCGATCTCCTTGATTTTATAAAAAACCGGATTTAACCTGGTCGCCTTTTGAGTGGGGTGAGCCAATAAAATCAAATCATGAATAGTAACAATATAAGGCTTGTTGTAAAAAATTGGGACATTAAAATGCGGAAAATGGACTAAATCATAATTGCCTTTATAAAAAATAAGGGGCATTATAATTTGTTCTTTGAGAGAATACCAGGCGACATCCGCCAATTTTTTTTCAAAATTTTTTGATTTGGGTCGATATTGATGGAACTCTTCTTTCCTCAAATAAACAGTGTAGCTGTTATTTTTATCTATTTTTTCTAAATTTTTAATTAATTTTAAAACATAGCGGCCCAATCCGCGGGATTTTATCCCATAAAACCTGGCGTCAATAGCAATTCTATATTTCCTCATTTTTTAAATTTTATTTAATTTATGGAAGCGCTATTTAGTTGGAGCTTACCCCTTTTTTTAAAAAAAAGAGTAAAACCAACAATTAACACCGCCATTATTTTTTGAATCAGAAAATTAAAATCAATTGAAGGATTGCCTTGAAAAACATTGGTTTGGTAATTCAAAATAATTTTGATATTCAAAATCTTAATTTCCTTTAAAAGTTGACCACGTAAAATCTTACATTATAATTAAAATATGTAAAAGTTAAATTGCTAAAAAAATAAATATTGGTTTTTAATTCAGACAGCCTCTTGAAACAAACAATTAGGGCTATTATAAATACAAGGCGACAGCCGAATAAAGAGGCAACAAAACCAACATAATAGAAATTAAATTTTTTGTATGACAAACTCTCAAAAACCTGTGGTCTTAGTGGTTTTAGACGGTTGGGGTAATTCCAGCCAACCCCAGGGAAATGCCATTTTAAACGCCAGAATCCCTACTTTTTTGGAACTTGATAAGTTTTATCCCAAAACCTTTTTACAAGCTTCTGGAATTTCCGTAGGGCTTCCCTGGATGCAGTACGGAAATTCAGAGGTTGGTCATCAAGCCCTTGGAACCGGCCAGGTGGTTTTTCAGGATCTGCCAAGAATCTCTAACTCTATAAAAAACGGGGAGTTCTTTAAAAATCCCAATGTCATAGAATCTATGAAAAAAGTTAAAAAAAATAAAACCAAATTTCATTTAATGGGTCTTGCCAGTAACGGTGGGGTTCATTCTCATATCGATCATCTTTTGGCTTTTTTGGAAATGGCTAAATCAAACGGAATATCATCTCAAACCTTTATTCACGCTTTTACCGATGGAAGAGATACCTCTCCCAGCAAAGCCCCGGAATTTGTCAAAAAAATTATAGACACTAAGACAGGTCAAATAGCAACACTGGGGGGGAGGTATTACGGGATGGATAGAAATAAAAACTGGGACAGGATCAAAAAAAGTTTTGACGCCATGGTCTTGGGTGAGGGAATTAAGGAAAAAAACCCGATTGAAGCCATTAAAAATCAATACGACCGCAATAAAACCGACGAACATCTTGAACCCGTGGTTATTGTAGATTCCAAGGGAGAGGCTGTAGGCAAAATCGAACAAGGTGACACGCTTTTATTTTTCAATTTCAGAAAAGACCGGGCCAAACAAATAGCCGGCGTATTTTGTGATCCAAAATTTAATGAATTTCAACCAAAAGCCCCTCAAGTGGAATTTATCAGTATGGTGTCTTACGACGACGATTTTGAATCAAAGGTCGCTTTTCCTCCGCAAAAAATCAGTTCCAGGGTTAGTGAAATAATCTCTTCTAACGGACTAAAACAGTTAAAAATAGCGGAAACGGAAAAATATGCTCATGTAACCTACTTTTTTAATGGAGGAGAGGAAAAACCTTATCAAAATGAGGATCAAATTTTAGTGCCTTCCAAAAATGCCCCTTCTTACGCTGATGTTCCTGAAATGAGCGCCAAAGAAATTACGCGAAAACTGCTTCCCGAAATTGACAAACAAATTTACGATTTTATTTTAATAAACTATGCCAATCCTGATATGGTGGGCCATACCGGAGAATATAATGCCGGAATTAAAGCAGTGGAAACCGTAAGCGAACATTTAAAGGAACTGATCATTAAAGTTTTGGAAAACGACGGCTCCTTACTTATTACCGCGGATCACGGCAATGTTGAAGAAATGGTTAACTTAAAAACCGGGGAAAAAGACACCCAGCACTCTAACAATCCCGTCCCCTGCTGGCTAGTTACCCCTAACAATCGGCGCTCCAATCCAATTGACAATTCCGGAAATATCGGAATTCAAGGGATGTTAGTGGATGTAGCCCCGACCATTCTTTCCCTTCTGGGAATTTCTTATCCCGGACTGGTGGGTATGGATTTAAGAAAAATTATGAAATAATATTATTTTTCTTTAATTTTCTTTAATAAATTTTGAGCCCTGTCATAGGCTGTTTTACCCTTTTCTTTTAAAATTCGTAATTTGGAGAGAGTTTGGTTTTTTTCATGTTGATCAAAATCCCCTTCTAAATTGAACAATTTTTCCTCAGTCTGAGCCAGCTCCTTGTTAAAAATTTCCAGATTTTTCTCAAAAGTAAAATTATCATGCCAACTGTTAATCAAAACTTTTTCGTCCAATTCTAAACCGAATTTAGTTACCATATCCTGCTCTTCTCTTCTGAGGGATTCTAATTCCTCGGTGTATTTTTTTTTAATTCTGGCTTTTTCCTGAGAAAGAGGACCTCCCGGCACTGCTGTTAGTGGCCGCGGGGTCATGGGAGTTTTTAATTCCTGATTGGAATCGGTTGTTGTTTGCATAATTTTGTTTTAAAAAATGATTTGTTAAATAAAAAAACTTTCAAAAAAATTTTGAAATCACAAAATGGTTTTTGTTTTTAAATAATTCCCTTTCTTTTGGGGAAATTGATCAATTATTTCCTCCACCGAAAGACAAGGTTTGGCCTTATCGTTAAAAACAACATCTTCAACAGGAGTTGAGCACAATAACGGATCGACATCCTTGGTGTTAATTCCTTCCAAAACTTTGAAAAAATCCAAAATATCAGACAACTCCTTTTTATATTGTTCCATTTCCTGGTCTTTTATTTCAAGATTGCTTAACTTGGCAATCTTTTGAATGGTTTGTTTGGAAATCATAAAAAATTTATCAAAAAATACTTGACTTAACGCTTTTATTGACTCATCATATATCTATTATTACCATAAAATCAAAAGTATTCAAGTGGGGTAAGGCGTTAAAAGCATTAATCGCCCAGACAACCCTTATTTATAAATTCCAAGAAGTTTTTAAAACTTCTTGTTGAATAATTAACAGGGTAAATTTTATTATATGAATCGGATTTCCAAAAAAAAGTTGGTTGGTAGGTATTTATCTTTGATTTCCGCGGTTTTTATTTTAAGTATTTTTGCCATTGTGGCTTTTATTTTTATAGGTTATCAAAACAAGCTAAAAAAATTCTTTGTAAATACGGTTTCCAAAGAATTTTCTTCCACCATCTCCCATATTAACCGGCTCCATAAATCAATCGAGCTCTCCAATTCCCTGGAAGCTTCAAATCCTAAAATTATTGAATCAACTCAAGATCAAATTGAAACTATGGACGAAATTATGGAAAACTCTATGGATCAAATTGAATATCTGGAGAAAAAAATCGATGATGAAAACTTTGAATATAAAAAATTATCCCAAGATTTGATCGGATTTTACCAAAAAACCAATCAAAATTACGAAAAATATCAAAATCTAATCCAGTATTTAAACAGTGTTAATATAATTATAGATTCCTCCTATGAAGAGAGGATCGCGGAAAAAAAACAGCCGGATTTGGAAGAACCGGCCGCCGATCAAGCAGATTCAAACCAAGAAAAAAACTCAAGCTCATCTTCTGATAAAAATGCTGACAAAGAGGGGGTGACAAAAGCTTCAGACTCCCAAGCAGCGCTAAATATTAATGAGATGGAGTTGATTTATCAAGAAATATATGAAAATATATCAAAGCTGGTTCCTCCAAAAGAATTGCGGGAATTTCATCAAACTTTGCTGCAAGACTACCGGGAAAGAACAGATCAAATCAAGTTGCAAAAAGAAGCTCAAGAGAGCGGTGAAAAACAAGAAAAATTTAATCCCGATGCTATGCCCTCACCTGAACCTTATAAGCCTTACCAAGATGTTAATCCGACCAACAGTCAGCAGCAAAACCAAACCATTGAGCAAATATACAACGAGATTTACGAAGAAATTCAAAATCTAAACCAAACTGCCGTAAATTTAAAACAAGATATTGTCAAAGCTCAAAAAGAGTTGGGATTAAAACCGTTGGAAATAGAAATAGACCAATGGAAAATATAAAAAAAACAATAAATACAAACATTTTGAGGAACCTTTGAAAAAGTAAAAATTTTACCAATAATCTTGGCCAGGTGCCCGAACGGTTAGGGGAAGGTCTGCAAAACCTTTTTATGTGGGTTCGAGTCCCATCCTGGCCTCAGTTTAATTTGCCAAGCTTAAGGTTTAACGGACTGTTGACGAATACCCCCAAATGCAGTAGTTTTGATTTTTGTCTAGCCAGGATGTTACTCGATATTTAAGAGCAATACCTTATAAACAAATAATAATTTACGAGTAGTGCTAATTACTTGCTTTGTCCTTGAAATAAGAATGTCTCCCCGCCGTCCGGCGGGGAGACATTCTTATTTCAAGGGGTAAATTTAAATTAAATAACAACCGGCCATTAATAGTTAATTTTATAATTGACATTAATTTCATGATTGGGAATAATTATGAAAGTGTTGCCGAATAAGGCAATTTAAAAAAATTTAAAGTAGGCCCGGGTGGTGGAATTGGTAGACACGAGGGACTTAAAATCCCTTGGGGTATTCCCCCATGCGAGTTCGAGTCTCGCCCCGGGCACAAATTATTCCAACTAAAAAAACAGCCACGCTAATTAAAAACTAAATTAATAGGCGGAGTCAATTGTTTTAGCTTAAAACTTTCAGTTTATGATAAAAAAATATTATTTAAAAAACCTCAACCAAGATTCTCTAAAAAAGCTTTGTCATAGAAAAGCTATCAGTTTTAAAGCTGTTTTGCCGATTGTTAAAGATGTTTTGGAAAAAGTAAAAAAATCCGGTGATCCATCAATAAGCGATTTTAGCCAAAAATTCGATAAAACTTCTTTGAAATCTTTTAAGGCAAGTAAAAAAGAAATTGATGACGCTTCTAATAGAATTCCCCAACAAGTCCAAAAAGCCTTTCAAAAAGCGGCTGAAAATATTGAAAAATTTCATAAATCCCAGTTGACCCAAACTAAAAGCATCAAAACCATGGAAGGCGTTAACTGTTTTAGTCAAACAAGAGCTATTGAAAAAGTCGGTTTATACATCCCCGGCGGCACCGCTCCTTTGCCTTCAACCGTATTAATGTTGGCTATTCCGGCAAAAATAGCCGAATGCAGAGAAATCGTGTTAGTCAGCCCCCCGAATCAACAGGGGGGAATAGACGACATTATCTTATTTAGCGCAAAGCTATGCGGCATTAATCAAATCTTTAAAATCGGAGGAGCTCAGGCTATTGCAGCGCTGGCTTATGGAACCCAAACCGTACCCAAGGTTTATAAAATTTTCGGCCCGGGTAATCAATATGTGACTGCCGCCAAAATGCTGGTTTCCACTGATCCCGAAGGTTCCGCCATTGATATGCCGGCCGGTCCGACCGAGGTTTTAGTGATTGCCGATGATTTGGCTAAAAACGAATTCGTAGCTTCCGATCTTTTATCCCAAGCCGAACACGGCGACGATTCCCAAGCAATTCTTATAACAACTTCCCAAAAAAAAGCCGATGAAATCTTAAATCAATTAAAAACTCAGCTTTCCGCTTTGCCCAGGAAAAAAATTGCTCAAAAAGCGCTGGAAAACAGTTTTGTAATTATCGCCTCCTCGATCGACAAAGCGATTGAATTTTCCAACCAATACGCGCCGGAGCACCTTATTCTAAATGTTAAAAAACCCCAAAAATATATCCCAAAAATCATCAACGCCGGTTCTGTGTTCTTAGGTCAATACTCCTGTGAAGCCGCCGGTGATTACGCCAGCGGCACCAACCATGCCCTACCCACTTACGGCTATGCCAAAGTTTATGAGGGCGTTAATGTCAAAAGCTTTCAAAAACAAATCACTTTCCAACAAATTACTAAAAAAGGAGCTCAAAATTTAGGCCCCATTGTTGCCAAAATGGCCCAGCAAGAAGGATTGGAGGGTCATAAACAAGCCATGGAACTGCGTTATAAAAAATAAAAAAATCAAGGAAAATCTATTGAAAATTTTTATTGGACAAATCAAGTGTGTTTGTTTATAATGTACAAAAATATTAATTATAAATAAACGCATTCTGATGAAAAACGAAAGAATAGCTCGGTTGTTAAAGGTAAAAAAACAATTATTTCATATCGATGAATTAGCCTCTTTGTGGAGTATCGATGATGACAACCTGCTTCGAGTGACTTTAAGCCGTTATGTTAAAAAAGGAATTTTAAACAGAGTCTATCGAGGCTTTTATGTTGTTCAAGATTTAGAAAATATAGATCCGGTTAAATTAGGCCAAAAATCTTACCATGCTTATTGTTATTTGAGCACGGAGTCTGTTTTGGTCACTGAAGGCTTAATTAGTCAAAAGATAAATTATATAACTTTAATTGGCAGCCGGCCTAAAAGATTTAAAATTGGTTCCAATAGCTATTACGTTAGACAGCTTAAAAATGAATTTCTTTATAATGATATCGGAATTGATCAAAAAAACGGAATCTTTTTAGCAAGCCGGGAAAGAGCCGTGGCCGATTTGCTTTATTTTAATCCCAATTATTACTTAGATGGCATGAATAGTAATTTAATAGATTGGAACAAAGTTAAGGACATCCAACAACAAATCGGTTATTAAAAAGAGATAAATCACTTCTTTGGCAAACGACGTGATAAGAAACTGTTTCCAAATAAATTAATCTAAGACTTATGCTTACTTTCAACCCTAAAGACGCAATTCATAAAGCCTGGCTATTTAGGATTTTAGGAGCTTTTTACGAAAATCCCAAAATAGCAAAAAATCTTTATTTTAAAGGTGGTACTTGTGCTGCCATGCTTGGTTATCTGGATCGATTTTCGATTGATTTGGATTTTGATTATGTTGGGAAAATAGAGAAGATGGAGAATCTTAAAAAAAAAATGGAGGATATTTTTCGTTTTTTAGAGTTAGAGATTAAAGACCAAAGCCGAAAAATTCCTCAATATTTTCTAAAATATAAAACCAAACAGGGGAAAAGGAATACTTTGAAAATCGATTGTACCTTTCCACCAATCAAGGCTAACTCTTATCAACCTTTTAGCTTTTCTCAAATTGACAGGATTATTTATTGTCAAACGATTGAGACAATGTTTGGCAATAAATTGGTTGCCCTAATCGATCGTTATCAAAAAACCGAAAAAATCGCCGGTCGCGATCTTTACGACATTAACCATTTTTTTCTTCAAGGTTATTCCTATAACAAAAAAGTTATCCAAGAAAGAACCAATCAAGAATTAATTGATTTTTTTCTTGATTTGAAAGCCTTTATTTCCCAAAAAGTTAATCAAACAATAATTAATCAAGATTTAAATATGCTTTTAGATTATGAAAAATTTAAAATAATCAGAAAAAATCTTAAAAATGAGTTAATAATGTTAATTGAAAATGAGATTAAAAAGCTACAACAGGATTAACGTTTGTTTATAATGTACAATTTTGTATATTATAAGTTATAAAATAGCAATTTGCCCTGACTTTAGGTAAGAAATAGCTGAAATTTGCCTTGACTTTTGGAAAGATTATTCCCCAAATAGCTCCCTAACGCTTTTAATAACTATTTTAAATAATTTAAAAATTCAAAGAATTAATAAATGACTACCTCCAAAACAAAGACAGCCCAAAAAATCGCTTTTCTTGACCGTGACGGAACTCTAATTTTTGAGCCTCAGGATACTTACCAAATCGATAGTTTGGAAAAATTAAAGATTCTTGACGGAGTAATTGATGGACTGCAGAAGTTGAAGGAAAAAGGCTATTCCTTGATTATGATTTCCAATCAAGACGGCTTGGGGACCTCTTCCTTTCCTTACCCGGATTTTGAAAAACCGCATCAAAAAATGCTTCAAATTTTTGCAAAAAACAATATCAAATTCGATCAAATTTTTATCTGTCCTCATTTTCCCAAAGATAATTGCGCTTGCCGTAAGCCCAAAACCGGCTTGGTTCAAAATTTTTTAAAAAACCTTGAGCTTGATAAAACCGCTTCTTTTGTTTGTGGAGACCGATCAAGTGATAAAGAATTTGCTCAAAATCTTAACTTGAATTTTGTTAAAATAAAAACTAATGGTAACTTTTTAAAAGCTGTTGAAAGTTTTGGAAACCTGAAAAAAAATAAATCAAACTATTTATTATCCAAAATCAAAGATTGACAAAAAAACAGGGTTTTGTAAACTAAAGGTAACAAAAAATGTAACCTTTAGTTCATACAATGAAAGAAATTTTAAAAATCTATAAATTAAATAACACTGTTTTTTCTTTTGACGAATTAGCCATTATTCTAAAAGAAACCAATAAGGAACTTCTAAAAAGACGAATTAATTACTATGTAAAGCAAGGACAATTGATCCAACTTAGAAAAGGAATCTACACAAAAGATAAAAACTACAATAAATTTGAATTGGCTTTAAAAATATACTCCCCATCTTATATCAGCTTTGAAACTGTGTTACAAAAAAAAGGCATCGTTTTTCAATTCTACGGACAAATTTTTGTCGCTTCTTATTTATCAAGAGAAATAAATATTAAAGAGCAAAAATATGTTTATAGAAAATTAAAAAATTCTATATTAATTAACAACAAAGGGGTTAATATTAAAAAATACTATTCAATCGCCAGCTTGGAAAGAGCTTTTTTAGACACAATCTATCTTAACAAAAACTACTATTTTGATAATTTAACCCCTCTAAATTGGGAAAAAGTTTACGATATATTAAAAAATTATAACGACAACAAAAATTTTAAATTAATGGTAAATAAATATTACAAAATTCATAAAAACTCATGAAATTCGATATTAAAAACCATAATTTTGTTTTACTTAAAATATTAAAAGATGTTTACGAAGAAGAATCAATTGGACCCATTTTAGGATTCAAAGGCGGAACCGCGGTTTATTTTTTTTATAAACTGCCTCGTTGTTCAATCGATTTAGATTTCGATTTGCTGGATATAACAAAAAAAGAATTTGTTTTTGAAAAAATAAAGGAAATCATTAATCAATATGGAATCATAAAAAATCTTTATATCAAAAGATACAACCTTTTCTTTTTGCTATCCTACAAAAACGCTTCAAAAAATATAAAAATTGAAATAAATTTAAGAGATTTTGATTCCTCTTATGAGTTCAAAAATTACTTGGGAATACCAATGCTGGTAATGATTAAAAAAGATATGACAGCTCATAAATTGGTGGCAATGTATGAAAGGATGGCAGCCAGAGACATCTTTGATGTCTGGTTTTTCTTAAAAAACAATTGGCAAATTAATGAAAAAATAATTAAACAAAGAACAGGCTTTGATTTAAATCATTTTTTAAAAAAATTAATAGATAAACTTGAAAAATTCCCTAATAAGCAAATTCTTTCAGGAGTCGGTGAATTAATAAATGAAAAACAAGAAGATTGGGCTAAAGATAAATTGAAACAGGAAACTTTATTTTTGCTTAAATTATATTTATAATCCATAAACATTTGCTTTATTTAAAAAAATTTATATAATAAAGGAGCATGAAGAACAGTACAAAAAAATCTTAAATAAGACTTTTAAAATAAAAATAAATAAAAAATTAAGTAAAAATAAAACTATGAAAAAAGAATTCGTAAACTCCACTTTTGTGCTAAATAATTTTGACCAAATCTCCAAACAAAAACTCTATTATTGGCGAAAAGCCAATCTGGTAAATTACATCAAAGCCAAAACCGATACAGGAACCAAATTTTTCTACGACTTGGAGGATATCAGGGCAAGAGCCGCTGAAACCGAGGATCAAAACAAAGACAAAACTCCTATTCTGGGATTTTTGAAGAAGTTTAAGAAGGGTTAGAGAAACTGAACTTTATAAAATTGAAAAATTTTTTAAAAAAACTCTTGAATTAGTTGAATTTATATTAATTCTTTCAATCAAAATAGAAATTTTCTCATAAATGGTTACAAAATTTATTGTATCCATTTTTATTTATGTTAATATAAAAGCACTTCATAAAAAATTTAAAATCAATGTCAATTTTTGAAAGAATTGGTTTGGGATCCAAAGAAAAAACCAACTACCTCAAAAACATAAATGAAATAAAAAAAGAAATTAAACAACACCCCCTATCAAAACAGGGTGCTTTTGGATATTTTTATAAATATGCTGAGCATAGCGAACCGGGCCGTTTTTTTGTAAGTAAGTTAAAAGATATTTCAAACATCACCAAAAAATATCTAAATCAAAAAATTAAAGATGAAAAATTAAACCATAAAGAATCTAAAGGCCCTTTATCTAAATTACGATTACAAGAAAAAATTAAACGGCTAAAGCTTGATAAAAAACACGGATTTAGTGAAAAATATAAGCAAATGCAGGTATTAAAAGAACAAAATGCCCTGCCTTTTTTCGCCAAAGATATTCTGGAAATGAAAAAACTTCCTTCTGCGGCTTCTGCTAATACATTAAAAGATGTTGAAGAAAAAGCGGAAATGCTTGCCAACCACCTTTTAGAGGATAAAAAAAATAAAGATTCTTTCGAATACCAAAAAGCAAAACAAGACTATGCCAATCAAATTAAATTTGTTTTAAAACTAAAAATAATAAATTCTCTTGGTAAAAATAACCAATATGATTTAATGCAAGAAAAGAACCCCACAGAGGGACTTAAAGAAAAAAAATTCAATCAAATCAAACAATTGTTGATCGCCGAGGAAGTGGGGTCTTTTGATGAAGGATATAAAGTGGATCCCCAATTTGCAAACGCAGCTTTAAAAAATCCTGATTTATTTTATGAAAATTTGATGAAAATTGAACAAAATGATATCAAAAGAGGAGAAATTCTAATAAAAAATGGCTCACCATCAGCTATTGCTTTTTTTCAAAGACACCCTAAAATAGCTTGTGCTGCAATGTTTTTAGCAGCTCCTGCAATAATTTACGCCCATGCCAAACTATCCGATGATCCTTATAAAGGAGAAGTAACTAAAAGATCATCCAACCCACCAAAACCGGCAGGCCAAAATTTAAGCCCTGAAGAATTAGAAGAACTTAAATCAAGTAAAAGTAAAGAAACGCCAACCGATCATCGAATAAATCAAGAAAAAAGTATGGGGCAAGAGGAAAGAAAAGAGCTGTCTAAGCCACAAAAATCAATGCCGGGAGAAGCCTTAAATCGAGACCAAAAATTGAAAAACACACAAACAAAAAAACCAATTGAAGCCCAAAATAAAGGAAAAAAGCCCGAATCCAAAAAAATGACCTGGGAGGAGATAGTTGATTATTTACAAGAAAAAGTTGGTCTTGATCTTTCCCAAAAAACTCCGGAAACCAGAAAACTTTACAGTGCTTTAAAAACAGGAAACTATAAAATAACCGGAGCAAAAAAGCTGGGGGAAAATGCTTTTTGGATTATTTTAACCAATAAGAAAGATAAAAAAGAGTTGAATATTGCGTTTAATCAGAGGGGAGGAAGCACAAGAGAAGAAGTGTTTGGTGAAGATTTGGGAGGGTTAGAGAGAGGTGAGGGAGGAGGGGTGATCGAATCTTCTTTAATTCCGCTTAGGGACCCCTTCCAAAAACCTCAAACCAAAAGTGAATTAGAAAGTTATGCTTATGATCAAAGAAATATTGGCGACTATACCAGAGAAACCTTAATTGCTCTTCAAGAAAAAGGATTTTTACCATCATTGGATGACTATGACTATAATAATGAAACAAATCGAGCGATTTTTACAAACAGAAAGGACCCCTCAAAAAAAATTCAAGTCTTTGGCAATCAAGCCCGCTATTTTCAAGACGGAGAAGAAGTATTTTTAAGATATTTGACATCAAATGGACGGTGGAGAGTTAGGGAAACCGGCTTTTGAACCAGGATTCCCAGGATAATGAACAGGGTTTCTCAGGATTTTAGAGGATTATCCGGATGAAAAAGCCTGTTTATCCTCAAAAATCTTGTAAATCCCGGTTCCAAACAAAAACCCCCAGAGGCGGCTAAGATTTAACATTTTTACTTAAGGCTACTTGGCCCAATGTTAGATCCTAGACTATTGCCTAAGGGGGTTTTTGAAGTGTCAAAACAGATTATTATGGCAGGTATCCGGGGAGACAATCTCCTTCAGTCAAGCCTTCCAGCGGCAGTGCAAATTCTCTGTAAGATTCGTAATTAACATCTTCTAGACTTGGATCAAGAGAATATGCATATTCAGCTATTTCACCACAATCGAAGCGTAAAGGA
>WJJL01000006.1 GCA_014729725.1 Candidatus Moraniibacteriota bacterium
TGAAATAAAATATATTTTCCGTTAATTTTTTTTGGTAGTAAAAAAGCGTCTTTTTCCCATAACTTAATTTCTTCCCCCAGTTTTTGCTTGTAAATCGCTTCAAAAAGAAAATAGCGTTCCTGTAGTTTGGAATTTCTGAAAATATTTTCAGCTTCATCGTAAGTTATAGAAGGTGAAAGCAGACCCCTTTTTTCGAAATTTTGCAAATCTTTGCTTACGGCATAAGCAACCCGGGCATTTTTTCCATCATAAGCCGTGTAGCACATATAATAGGTATCGTCGATTTTGGTAACATGCGGATCTTCAATACCTTGTCTTTCATAGCTTTGCTCCGGGTAAATGAGCGGTTCTTCTTTTCTTTCTATTACTTTGTGGTCTTTTAGCTTACAATAACCAATACAGGAGATGGTTTCGGTGGATAATTTATCTTTACCTATGGCCCGATAAAACATATGGGTTATATCTCCTATTTTTACACAATCCGGATTTAGCACTCCGTGATTTTCAAATTCTTTGTCGGTTTTTTTTAGAATTACACCCAAATCTTTTATATTTATCATTTTTTATTTTAAAGTTTATTAAGAGGTTTTATTTATTAAAAATAATCTCTATGTCTATTAAAAAATTAGCAGAATTAAATTACATTATCAATACATTATCAAATTAAGGGAAGCGTTATTTAATTATTTTTTTATTTTTAAAAACAAAATAAGTAATTGGCGCTATTTATAAACTGAAAATTTTTCAAACTATTGAATAATTTATTTAAGTTTTGTATTATAAAATTAAATTTAATTTGAAGAAAAAATAATAGATAAAAATAAAAATGCTAAATTTTATTGAAAAAGCGGGGTACGGTTTTTTAATAGTTGTTTTATTTGGGGGGTGTGTTTATTTGGCTTTTTTATTGAAATTTTGGAGCATTCCTTTTTTTATTCTTTATTTTTTCGGTCTTTTAATAATGATTTCTTATCAAAAGGATATCTCCATTCCTTTTTTGGGAAAAAGTTTAAGACAGGCCTATTTTGACACCAAATACAGAATAATAGATCGAAGCAACAGTTATGAAAATACTTTTATTTCCAAAGTTAAGCTTGGGATTTACAAAACTTATTTAAAATTTCTCCGTTTTTTAATCTTGTTATTTAAAAACTCCAGGGAAAGTTTTGAAACGGTAAGAGAAGATTCTTTTTTAGGGTACAAACTGGCCACTCAAAAAGTCAGCATCCAAGATGAGATTGGCAAATTGGAGCAGATAATTAATAAATTAAAACAAGGCGAAAGAGTTGATTTAAATTCTTTGGAATATTTGTATCACAAGATGTACGCTCTGCATAAAAGGAAACAGAAAAGAGTTACTGTTTTTTCTTTAGCCGGTTTGATTGTAATGATTTCAAGTACAATAATTTCCACAATGGCGGTTTCTTTTGTTTTTCCGACAATTTCCAGACCTAACGCTTCTTCCAATAGTCAATTTATTCAACAGGATTGGTCAAAGGGAAAAACTTTGGATTTTGCCAAAAGAAAAAACTGGCAATATTACTTTAGCGCGGACAGTCAAATTTTAGCCGGCAAGGATTTATCTTTGGATATTGAAAAAGAAAAGGGAAATCTTCGAGATCCTTTAAAGGAAGTTTTTTTACTGGATGGTCAGCATACAAGTGAGGATAAGGAGTTTATAAACAATGCGAAAAAAGATGACAAAATAATTATAAAAGGGCAGGTTGATAAAAGTTCGCAGGCTCATCAAAAAATCATTGGTGAAAGCTCAATTTATTTTGACGGTCAGGGTGCTTTTATGGAGATAGATGGCTCCGATTCCTGGAAATTAGGCAACAGTAATTTTGATTTAAGTTTATGGTTTAACAATCAAAGCGCCAAACCATTTGATCAATATTTGCTTTCCAAATGGGAGACCGATGCCGAAAGTTTTAAAGATAAACAAGCCTGGACTTCTTTTGACAGCGCAATTAATGATGGCTATGAGGGGGCGGTTTTCGACGGCCGTTATGTTTATTTTGTTCCTTATCGCAACGACCAGGATTACCACGGAGAAGTTTTAAGATACGACACTCAACAAGATTTTAACCAAAAACAAGCCTGGACTTCTTTTGATCCGGGATTCAACAAAGGTTACAAAGGGGCGGTTTTCGACGGCCGTTATGTTTATTTTGCGCCCTATCAAAATCAAAAAAGGCATGGCGATGTTTTAAGGTATGATACTCAGAAAGCTTTTGATCAAATGGAGGCATGGAGTCATTATGACAGCCAATTGGGTCAAGGTTATGTGGGCGCTGTTTTTGATGGGAGATTTGTGTATTTTGTGCCTTATAGTAATAAAAAACAAAAACATGGAAAAGTGCTTAGATACGATACTCAAAAGGACTTTAAAAAGGGACAGGCCTGGGAGGATTTTGATAGTGGCTTGGGTAAAGGTTTTAGTTCAGCGGTTTTTGACCAAAAATATATTTATTTTACCCCTTATCACGACGGAGCTTCTTATAATGGAAAGGTTATTCGTTATGACAGTGTTCAAAACAAGGCTTCCTTTAAGCTGTTGATCGATAAAGATTATAATGGGAAAACGGGAAATTTGATTTTTGTTTTAAACACCGGGCAAAAACATTACATATTAAAATCGGATACCAGGATTAAAAACAATAAGTGGTATCAAGTTGAAATTAAAAAAAAGGCAAGAAATTTGGAAATGCTTTTAGATAAAGATCAACAGGATGAAATTAAGCTCGATAGAGCCGTTTTCTTCAATGATTATAATTCTGATTTGATCGTGGGTTCTTACCCCTATGCATCATCGGGTTTTAAAGGTTTTATGAATCAGGTAAGTTTGGCTCGGGGGTTGGCTTTGGAAAATAAAAATCAAGAACCGGCTTTGATTTCGTCGCCTTTTGATACCGAAAATGATCAAAATGTAATAAATAAAATCAGCTGGTTTGGAGAACAGCCCGGCGATAGTTTGGTCAAGATTCAGTTAAGGACCGCGCCGGATGATGATGGAAAACCGGGTGAATGGAGCAAATGGATGGGTCCGCAAGGACAAGACGATTATTATTATGATATGGAAGGCAATCATCATATTAATGAAACACACAGCGATAAAAAAGATGACAGATGGTTTCAATACAAGGTGATTTTAATGGCTGATGAAGATATAAGCCCTGTTCTTTCGATGATAAATATTAAATATTGGCAACCGGATCAAGACAAAGAAGACAAAGAGGATGGAAAAAACCAAAAACCAGATAAAGAATCCAGAGAAAATATTTTAAGAGAGTCTATTAAAATCGACGAGAGAAGACAAGGTGTAAGGAAAAATTCAGCTGATTAATTGCTAAAATAGTTTTGTTGGATAACCCATTTTTTTGGAAGGTTTTTATTTTATTAATTTATGATTTTAAATGGAATCCATTAATTAGTGGAAAGTGTTATTTATTTTAAGAAAAATCTTAATTTGGTAACTTAAAGGAGTTAAAAATAAAAAATAATTGATATTAAATATTGTATGGCTATTAAAACTAAAACTAAGTTTTTTTTAATAATTTTTGGTTTTTTGTGTTTAATAGGGTTAAATTATTATTTTTTCGGGTCTAAAGATCGAGCAAAATCGGAAGAATCTATTTCTTTTAATTTAACTGATAAATTAAATGAACAACAGAATTTTAAAGACTCCTCTTCTTCATCAGATGAGTTTGTGAATAATGCCGCAGTAGAAACACAAGAAAACCCGGCGCCCGTAATCTTTGATCCTCATAACAGTAGTCCGATTTCCGGGTTAAACTGTCCTGAAAATAAAGATAGGCGCCCCATAGCGGTAATGTTGGCCGCTGACAAAAGAGTAAGACCTCTTTCCGGGGTGAGTCAGGCTGATTTGGTGATTGAAATGCCGGTAATCACCTCCATGGTTACTAGATTAATGGCTGTTTATGTCTGCAATAGTCCGGATGAAATCGGATCAATCAGAAGCGCTAGGCATGATTATATAACTTTAGCCAAAGGCCTGGATGCGATTTTAGCTCATTGGGGCGGTTCTCATTTTGCGCTGGATTATTTAAAAAACGAACAAACCCTTGATAATTTGGACGCGCTTTCCAACCCTTATAATGCTTTTTATAGAAAACAAGGCATAAGCAGACCGGATAATGGATTTACTTCTTATCAAAGACTTTATGAGGCTGCGAGCAAAATGGGGTATCGAATGGAAAATCAATTTTTGGGCTATCCTCATAGAAATGAAAGCCCTTTAGAAAAGCGCGGGGGAAAAGGAGTCTTAACAGTAGGTTTTTCGGGTTGGTTTAGAGTGGAATATACTTATGATCCTGTTACGAACACTTATTTAAGAAAATGGGGCGAAAGAGAGGATGTCGATAAAACAAGCAATGAAAGAATAGCTCCTAAAAATATAGTGGTTATGTTTGCCGAATCCAGACAAATTGAAGGTCAATATAATGATGTTGAGATTGAAGGGCAAGGCGAGATGCACGCTTATATGGAAGGTCGGGTATTTAAAGGAATTTGGAGAAAGGAAAAAGGCGATTGCGTTATTGGTGATCAATATGTTTGCCTTAATGATAAACCCTTGCTTTTTTTTAAACAAGACGGTCAAGAGCTGGAATTTATACCTGGTCAAATTTGGATAGAAATTTTACAGCCGGGCCAGGTACTTAGGTGGAAAAATATAGAATAGGTCTTTAGAAATTAAAATCAGGCCAGTAAATAAATTTTTAACTAAAAAAACTTAAGGAAAGATCGAAAAAACCCCGCTTCAAAAGACGCGGGGTTTTATAATCAGGTCGTTTTTATTTTAACTATTGCTTTATGTTTCCATTTCCGTGTCCTCTATTGCCCGGGCCTGGTCCCCGGGGTCTTAATCCCAATTCATCCATAATCTCTTGAGCTTGTTCATGATCGCCTTTTTCTCTGAGATTATGAGCTTTGACTAATTTTTCAAATTTTTCCTGAGAGTCGATTATTTCACTGATTTTTTTATCTTGGACTGCTTCTTGGAATTTTTCATAATCTCCCTGTTCAATAATCTGTCTTAATTCTCTGTGATTACCCACTCGATTTTTTATACCTATACCTTTGCCCATTCTGGGAAAATCGATCCCCATTTCTTGAATGATTTCTCTAGCTTGTTCATAATCGCCACTTTGTCTTAATTCATGAGCCTGTTGCAGTTTTTCAAAATTTTCCCGGCTCTTTAGAGAACTTAGTTCCTCTATTTGTTTATCAATTGCTTGAACAAAAGATTCATAGTCTTTTTGTTCAATTGATTCTCGAATTAGCCCGCGGTCGTTGTTTTGACCCTGAGGCTGATCCGCTTTTACTTTATAGGCGGCTCCAAGAGCGATGATGGTGACTGCTCCCAGACTCGCAAGGCCGATATGCACATTTTTAAGTTTCATTTTTTTGATTCAATTATTATTTTAACCCGGGTTCTATAAATTAATACGAAATAAAATTTAAAAGTTTTCATTAACTTTTTAGAAATTACCACTAAAACTTGGATTGATTGCTAAAATAGTTATATTTAAAGATTTTCCCCCATCGTATTTACTTGAAATAAAATTTAATTTTGTTAAAATAAAAAACATTGAAGTGCTTTTTAATTTTATGAACGATATTGACTGAATTTTGGGAGTTAACCTGAATTAAAATTGATCTTAGCTATCATTTTGATAATTAATCATTAAAAAAATCAATAATGAAAAAAACAAAAAAATCATTAATTACCGCCTTTGTTCCGGCCGTAATTTTTGTTTTTTCCGTGTCTTTTTTGCCGGTTTTCGCGCAAAGCTCCAATATTCAAAAAGAATTGGAGGAATTTTTTGAAGAAAAAAAATCGGCTCAAAATATTTTTGTAAATGAAAGAAAAGTAGACTCTATTGACAAAGCTCAACAATTAAGCGAAGAGCTGGATGAAAATAAGGATCAAAACCAACCCAAACCCTACACCGGAGAGGTAAAGGAAGTTCAAAGCCAACTTCAAGGCAGTTTTGATGTTGTGGTTAACGGCGGCTTTGAAAGGGGAGCAGCAGGATGGAGCGGAGATATCTATTCCATAATTCAAGATGGAGCCGCTTATTCCGGAAATTATCTATCCTATCTGGGTTCTTACGGAAATTGGGAGGAAGTTTACCAACAAGTGTCAATTCCCCCCGGATCTTCCAATGTAACGATTTCTTATTATTACGCTTACTTAGATGACAGCGCCAAAAGTGGCGGTTATGGCGGTTTGTGTGTTTTTGACGCCGACACAATGGCTGTTTTAACTTGTAATTTAAAAGATGATACTCATACCGATAACTCCTGGTATCAAGCCAGTTTAGACATAACCGCTTATTCAGGTATGGATATTTTGATTGGACTTGTGGTGGAGAACGCGGAGTCGGGCTATGCCAGCACCGACAACAGACTTTTGGCTGACAATGTAAGCGTGAATGTGGCCACCACCGGAAGTGTGTCTCCCGTGTACAGGCTATACATTCCGGGAAGACATTTTTATACTATGAGCGATTCTGAAAGAGATAAATTGGTAGCGGCCGGATGGGAGTTTGAAGGAATTACTTATTATGCTTATGCTTCAAATGAGCCCGGAACCAATCCGGTGTATAGACTATACATTCCGGGCCGGCATGTTTATACCAGCGGAACAGGAGAAAGAGACAAACTGGTAAATGCAGGCTGGGAATACGAGGGAATTGTTTATCATGCCTTTACTTCTATTAAGTAAAGAGAAGATTGTTATGTCTTTGGAATTTTTAAAAAGGACGCTTTAAAGCGTCCTTTTTAGTTTTTATGAAAATTTTTTAGGGCTTGGGTAAACAAAAATTAATGCGTTTTATAAAATAAAATCAGTGGGTCAGATTTTTATCCCAGGCCCAACCATTAGTGTTTATTGAGAAAAGTGAGATTATTTTAATCGCATCTGTAATAAACTTTTTCTGTAATTTGAAATTCCTTTTGCCTATCTTTAGTTTTTAAGGAATAATCTTTAATTGTTTTATTATAATCTTTAGGGTTGTTTAAGAATTCAGCGATATCCTGAGTATCTTGAAAATAAGGGTCAGTTATTATTCCGTATTCCAACTGGCTTCTGTAAGTTCTTTTAATTTGAGTTTTGTCGTTTATTTGTAAATGAATATATGTTTTTGTCGGCTTATAAATTGTTTTTTTTATTTTTTCCAAAATCGATTCCTTTAGATGGATCTGAACGAAATTATGGTTTTCTTTACTGCTTTTTTTGCATTCAATATCTTGCCAGCGCTTGTTTTTAGGGGTTAAAAGCAAGTATTGATTTTCCTTTAACTCAAGTTTGTAATTTTTTAAAATAGCCAGTAGCAATTTTGGACTTTCGGAAAGATAGATTCTGCCGTCGATTGATCCGTTATGAAAAAGAATATTAAGATTATCGGGATATTGTTTTTTTATTTTTTCGATATTGAGCTGATCGGAATTATCGGGGTAGTTAGAGAAATATTGTAGATAAACATTATGAACCTGGCAAGTATGTACAAAAAGCGGAACACTGGAGAAATTGGGGATAACCATAAGGCATTTGCTGGAATTTTTTATGGATTTTTCTATTTTATTGGGGATCATTTTTTTTCCGGTATCCAAATTTTTTTCGGCTTTTTTTAAATATTGATCTGTTTTCCAAATAGGGCTTTTTAGAAAACTTAATCTCACATCAGGTTTTAAAAAATTTTGTTTATAATTGGAGATTAAATGAAGGTGAATAAAAGCAAGACAAAAAATTCCCAGTATTAATTTATAATCAAAGGCAAGTTTTTTGTTTTTTTTGGTTAAATTTTTTTTATTTAAAGCATAATAGACAAAAACAACCAAAACAGTAAACATATATTGCAGGGAAGTTAAAACATGAAGATCGTTTCTGACAAAGCCATACAAAATAGCAAAATAGCTTAAGATCAAATAAGAAGGATAATTTTTTTTCTTTAAAATAAAAAGATTTAGCAAAATAGGAAATATTAATAAAAAATTTATAAATTTTACCACCGGTAGCTGCACATCAACGGCCATATATTCTTTGTACCCGATACTAACTTGCAGGCTGTTGGATAAATAGGTTATGATATCCGTGCTTTTGGCGGAAAAATAAAAAAGAATAAACAAAAAAACAAAAACCAGGGATTCATAAAAAATTATTTTTTTGATATTTTGTTTAGAAATTATTTTTTTGTTATTTAAAAATATCAAAAAACTTAGGGTGGCGACACTCACCATTCCCAAACTGAATTTTAAAAGCGTTGCAAAAGCGGTAAAAAAAGCCAGAATTAAAATTGTCTTTTTGTTTAATGTGATTTTTTTTCTGTCAACATTAAATATAATTAACAACAGGATAAATTGAATGCAAAATTCCAATTTGATAGCCGAAATAGCATGAAATAAAAGAAATAGAGGGGGTAAAAATAGAAGAGACCTAACTTTGAATCTTGTTAATTTAAACAAAAGGAAATAAATTATTAGTGCTAGAAAAACACTTAATAAAACCGGCAATATTAAAATTAAAAAGGAATCGGTTAGAGCGGGAGAGGAAAAAAAATAAGTGGCCAATGGTCCATAAGTATAAAACACATCCCGACCCAAGTTTTCGTTTTGAAACAGCATATTTTTTATACTATAGTTCCAGCTGCCCTCGATTGTATTTTTTACATTAGCGTCGTCTTTGTAGTAGAGGTTACCAAACATAATAAGTATAAAAACAAGAAAAAAGATTATTTTTGTTAAATCGTTCAGGTTTAATTTTTTGTGATTTTTAAGAAATTTTTTGATTTTGTTTAGCATGTTTTTACATTATTTTTAAAAATCTATTAGCGGCCGGGTTTATGATTTGAATTAAATTTTTGCTTATTAATTGGGACTGTTTTTACTTTTAAGCTTTTTTAAGACCTTATTTTTCTATTATTAAGGGTTTCTTTTTTATAATCCCCCCTGGAAAGCCATTTCTCAATTAGACAGTATAAAATTATAAAAAAATAGCGGCTGCCCATTTCTCTTATTTTTAATTTGGAAATTCCTTTTTTTCTATTGATCCAGTGATTAGGTAGTACGGTGTAAGTGTAGCCTCTTACTATTGATTTTAAAGGCAACTCCACAGTTAAGTTGAAATGATGGCTTAAAAACGGTTTTAGTCCCTGGATGGTTTCTTTTGTGTACATTTTAAAGGCGTTGGTTACATCGTTATATTTTATTCCAAATAGAATTCTAATAACATTATTGGTAATTCTGTTTAATATCAGTTTTGGTAAAGGGTAATCAACGGTTTTACCTCCTTTTATAAATCTGGATCCAAAGACACAATCGTAACCTTGATTAACTTTTTTGTAAAATTTTATTAAATCTTGAGGTCGATCCGACAAATCCGCCATTACTATAGCCACCACATCTCCCGAGAAGCTGGCCAAGCCTTTTCTTACGGCAAAACCAAATCCTTTGGGAGGGGGGTTGTTGATATAAGCCAGCTCTTTAATGTTTTTTTTTAGGGTTTTCAAGATTTTCTCGGAATCATCGCTGCTGTTATCGTTTATAACCAGTAATTCGTGAGCAATATTTTGTTTTTTTAATTTTTTATGAAAAAGCTTTAGAGTTTTTTTTAAGTTTTCGGCTTCGTTATGAGCGGGTATAATTAAAGAAAGTTTTTTTTTCATATTAATTTGTTAAAATCGGTTTAAGTTGTTTTTCGTTTTTTTCAATCCATAAAAAAATATCCTCCAGAGTTTTCTGAGCGTTTTTTTTGGGCTCCCAATCGGCAAGTTTTTTTATTTTTTCACAATCGGAAATATAAAATCTTAAATCAGCCGGCCGCGTTTCTTTTACGGAATTTATTTTTATCTTGTTTGCGCTTATTTTTTGGCATAACCGGGTTAATTCCAAAAGAGAGAGGCTGTTTTTGATCCCGCCTCCGATATTGAAGATTTCGGCGTTATATTTTTCAATATCCTTTAATTGAATATCCAAAATATCGAATAAATCGTCAATATGAATAAAGTCTCTGACTTGCTTACCTTGCCCTCCGTAGCCTATGTAGCTTAATTGTCCGCCAAAATAGTGTCTGGCCGCCCACAAAACGATAACTCCCTGGTCAATTTTACCCATCTGCCAGGGACCTGTAATCAATCCGCAACGGTTAATTATTCCTTTTAGGTTATAGTTTTGGATATATTCTTGAACAAACAGTTCCGCGGCAAGTTTGGTGGAACCATAAATCGATCTTGGTTTATCAAGAGGAAAATTTTCACTTATTCCTTTGTGGGAAGCGCCTCTTATTTTCTGATTTTCCAGTAAAGTGAAGCGAGTAGCTTTTTCTTGGAAGTTTAACTGATTAATCAATTCGATAGGATAAACCCGACTGGTGGAAAGAAAGACAAAGTCGGCTTTGTTTTTGCGAGCTTCTTCCAAACAATTAATAGCCCCGATTAAATTAGTGTTAATTACATAAGAAGGGGAGGAATTTATACCCGCTAACACCGAAGGTTCTGCGGAGCATTCGATTAAAAGATCAAATTTTTCAATTCCTTCAAAATCCTCCTTATCTCTGATGTCGCCGTGAATAAATTCAATCTTGTTTTGTTTTAATCTGGGGATGTTTAGTTCAGACCCTCTTCTTTTTAAATTATCCAAAGCTAAAATTTTTGTTTCAGGGTATTTTTTCTTGAATTTTAAGCAAAGATTGGATCCTACAAAACCCGCTCCGCCGGTTATTAAAATTTTTTTATATCGCATAAAATATATAGTAAAGCTTATATGGAGTAAGTTTTGATTTATTTAAATTTTTCACAAATTTGTTCTAAAATATCGTCCATACTATATTTATATTTCCATTTGGGGTAATGTTTTTCAAACTTAGAAACATCGCTGATATACCAGATATGATCGCCGATTCGGTTATCTTGTACATATTGATATTTGGCCTTTTTGCCCAGGATTTTTTCTACTTTTTCGATAGCTTCCAGCATGGAGATATTGCTATGCCGACTCCCTCCGATGTTATAAACTTCTCCGGGCCTTGGTTTTTTATGATAATGCCAAAAACAATTTACCAAATCATAAGAATGAATGTTGTCTCTTACCTGTTTGCCTTTGTAGCCGAAAATGGAATATTTGGTTCCGTTAGCTATACATTTGACCAGATAAGCTAAGAATCCGTGGAGTTTGGCGCCGCTATGCATAGGTCCTGTTAAGCACCCCCCTCGAAAGCTAACGGTATTTAAATCAAAATAACGGCCGTATTCTTGAACCAAAACATCAGCGGCTACTTTGGAAGCCCCGAAAATACTATGGGTGGATTGGTCTATACTCATACTCTCATCAATACCTTTGTAATATTTATGGCCTTTTTTTAATTCAAAGCGTTTGGATTTTTCCACTAAAGGCAATTTATTTGGAGTATCCCCGTAAACTTTATTGGTTGAGGTAAAAATAAAAGAGGCTTTGGGACTGAATTTTCGAAAGTTTTCCAAAAGCACCAGGGTGCCGTTGGCGTTTACCGTAAAATCGGTATAAGGTTCTTTGGCGGCCCAATCATGGGAGGGTTGGGCGGCGGTATGAATAATTATGTCGAAATTATATTTTTTAAAGATTTTTTTTATTTCTTTGTCATCTCTGATATCAACATTAAAATGAATATATTCTTTGATATCTTTTTTAAGCAGATCTTTATTCCAAGTGGTATCGCCGTCTTTGCCAAAGAAATATTTGCGCATATTATTGTCGATTCCTACAATGGAATATCCCTTTTCATCCAAAAACCTTACGGCTTCAGAGCCTATTAATCCACTAGATCCGGTTACTAAAGCGATTTTTTTTGTCATAATTCTTTAATTTTCAATTATCATTTAATAAATTCCTTATTTGATCGGGGCATCCTCCTTGAAATAAGGATATTTTCTTAGCTTATTTATTTAAAGCCTTTTTAAAATAATCGACGGTTTTTGCAAGCCCTTCTTTTAAATCAGTCTTTGGCTCCCAGTTTAATTCTTTTTTGGCCAGAGTAATATCGGGCTTTCTTTGCTTGGGATCGTCTTGAGGCAAGTTTTTATAAACTATCTTACTGTTGCTTTGCGGTATTAATTCCAAAACCGTTTGAGCCAATTCCTTGACTGTTATTTCTTTGTCGTTTCCCAAGTTAATGGGTCCTGTTAATTCATCAGAGGTATTCTGATTGAATTTTAGGATAGCCTCAATCAAATCATCAATGTATTGAAAACTCCGGGTTTGACTCCCGTCTCCGTAAATGGTTATGTCTTTATTGGTTAGGGCCTGAACAATAAAATTTGACACCACTCTGCCATCGCCGATATTCATATTCGGGCCATAGGTGTTAAAAATTCTTCCGATTTTTATTTTTAAGTTAAATTGTCGGTGATAATCAAAAAATAAAGTTTCGCTGCAGCGTTTACCTTCGTCGTAGCAGGCTCTAGGTCCGAGGGGATTAACTTTTCCCCAATAAGATTCGTCTTGAGGATGGATTTCGGGATCTCCATAAACCTCTGAAGTAGAAGCCTGAAAGATTTTGGCTTTTGTGCGTTTAGCCAGCCCCAGCATATTAATGGATCCATGGATGGAGGTTTTTAAGGTTTGCACCGGGTCTCTTTGATATTGAACAGGCGAGGCCGGACAGGCAAGGTTGTAAATCATATCCACTTCAAGATAAAGCGGAAAGGTAATGTCATGAATAATTAATTCAAAATTTTTATTATCCAGCAGATCAAAAATATTTTGCCGGCTCCCTGTATAAAAATTATCCACACATAAAACTTCATGACCTTGATCAAGTATTTTTTTGCATAAATGGGAGCCTATAAAACCGGCTCCGCCAGTGATCAGAATTTTCATGTTATTATTTAATTGAAATTAATGATATTCCCAGCATTATAACTAAAATTCCAAGAATGTTAATCGGTTTTAATCTTTCGTCAAAAAAGTAAAAAGCCCCAATAGCTGTTAAGATATAAGAAAGACTTAATAAAGGATAAGCTACTGAAATGTTAATCTTGGTAAGAATTTTAACCCAGGATAAAGTGGATATTCCGAACATAAAAAGGGCCATAAAAAACCAGGGATTGTAAAGATATTTTTCAATAATACTTAAATTTTGAGCTCCGTCAAAAACAAGAGCCGATTTTTTAAAAAACATTTGGCCACCGGCCATCAAAAAGGAATTTAAAATAATTAAAAAATAATAAAAAAGCATTATCTTATGTGAATTAAATGGTTTTCTAAGAATTTAGCAAACAAGCAATTCCAAATATTGTTTAATTTGAGTTTTCATATAATATCGCTTAAATTGCTTTATGCATTATTACAAAAAAGCTCAAATTTTTCAAAACAGGTTTTTGATCCAAAATAAAACACAAATTATGGTTATTTAGGATTTTTTATTATTTTACCCGGGCATTGTAAATGTAGTCTTTTTTATTGGGTTGAATGGATAAGGCGGCTTTTTTTAACTGTTCGGGGCTGCAATTTATATTAAAATAATCATTTAAGTATTCAACAAAATATTGCTTGTTTGATATTATTTTTTCGTAAGAAATTAATAATGTTGGATATTTTGTCGAGGTTATGCTTTTAAAGAAATTTTGATATTCCCTAATTGTTCGTTCTAGATTTACCATCGGATCAACTTTTGTGGCTATTTTGTTTCGAATAGCGATTGCCAATGGATCTCGGAACATAAAAATAAAATGAGGATTGGTTAAAAGATCTTTTGTTTTGCTTAAATATTCATAGGCGTGGGGTCTCTTCCAACCCCAAATTCCATATTTTTTATTGCGCTCTTGGATAAGGTTTTTGAATTTAGCAATTTCATTGTTTTTTTCCAGCATATCAACTATTTCCAAATCTTCATGGACGATATTATCTTTTTCTTTTCCCATAAAAACTCCCAATTCTTCAAGAACAATAGCGGTCATTGAAGTTCCGCTGCGGGAAAGTCCCATTACCAATATATTTAACGGTAAGGAGGTATTATGTTTTTTTTGATTTATTGCAATAATTCCTCTATTTATTAAATTTTCCATATTTTTATTGTCCATAATTTTATTATTATAGGATTTACCAAACGAGCAAGTCCTGGATTAATTAATTTATTTTATTTTTTCCTAAGATAAGGTATAATTAAGTTTGATAATATTTATTCAAATATTAAAATTCGAGCCTTAAACAACCCTACCCCTTAAATTTTTACATGTAAGATTATAATTTTTATTATAATTTTTATTATTAAAAAATCAATACCATAAGCAGTATTAGTTGTTTTAAGAGTCTAATCCTGGGTAAATAACATTATTCATCGATATATTTTTGTATTAATTTTAAACTGATCAATTGAAAAATAAAAATTTTGTTTTAACTTATTTTTACAATTTTATAAGATTATTAAAAAGAAATAAAAATAAAATTAATCGATTTTTATTTTTGTTTTACAGATTAAAGAATCAAAAAATGTTATTTCCCACAGACTCAAACAACAAAGAAAAGGCGTGCAATGCTATCAAGACAAAACCAGATCTTTTGAGGAATGCTTTAAGATATTTAAACTATATCCCAATAAAAAATCTCTTCATAAAAGAATTCAAAGAGTTTTGGAATATAAAAATGGGCGATAAATAAATTATTATGAATAAAAACCTTCGAAAAAAACATAAGAGTGCAAACAAAGGCGGCCAAAATTGCTCCAGCTGTCATCAATCCGGCCATCAAGGACATTCAGGAAGTGAATTTAAAAAAAAGTTTTTTATTTCCATAATTTTTACTATTCCTATCTTGATTTTATCACCTTTTATTGGGGATGTTTTTAATTATGAAATTAACTTTCAGTATAGGGAATGGACGCTTTTGTTGATTTCTTCATTTGTTTTTGTTTACGGGGGAAAGCCCTTTTTAAAAGGAGCTTGGGATGAAATTCAGCAAAAAAAAATCGGGATGATGTTTTTGATTGGTTTTGCTATTGTTGTAGCTTATTTTTATAGCTTGGCCGTGGTTTTGGGTTTGGAAGGAAAATTTTTCTTTTGGGAGCTGGTTACTTTAATTGACATTATGCTTTTAGGTCATTGGATTGAAATGGAAGCGGTTAAAAGCGCATCAGGAGCTTTGGAGAAACTTTCCCGGCTTTTGCCGGATCTTGCCCATAAAAAAGACAAAAAAACCAAGGAGTATAAAGATATTAAAATAGACAATCTTAAAAAAGGAGATGTAATCTTAATTAAACCTTATGAAAAAATTCCGTCCGATGGGAAAATAGTTTCCGGGAAAAGCTCTGTGAATGAATCAATGTTAACCGGAGAGTCAAAACCGGTGGAAAAAA
>WJJL01000035.1 GCA_014729725.1 Candidatus Moraniibacteriota bacterium
AAAACAAACCGGGTTTCTTTATTAGGGTTATCACTGATTTTTACTTGAGTTTTTAAAGAGCCGGTTTTATTAAAAAGGTTATTCAAAGCCATACAGGCAAATGTTGCATCGGAATCTTGATTTTTATGGCCTATAATGGTAACGGTTGGTTTCATTTTATTAAAATTAAATATAAAGCAATCATCAATCAAGCTTTGGTTTTTTCTTTGGAAGCTGTTTTGGTTTTTTTATTTTCTTTTACCTGCTTTACCTGCTTTTTTTTAGCTTTTGGCTTGTTCTTTTTCTTTTCTTTGGTTTTGGTTTTTTTAGAATCGGATTTTTTCTTGGCTTGCTTTACTTTTGCTTCTTTTTCTTGCCGGGTTTCTTTTTCCTGATCTTTGGCTTGTTCTTTTTCTTCTTGCTTTTGTTTTTCCAGCAATTCTTGAGCTTCTTCCTGGGTGAGCACATCGATTTTCCAGCCGGTTAATTTGGCGGCCAGTCTTACATTTTGACCCCTTTTTCCGATAGCTAAACTTAGCTGGTCGGCGTCGGTGTAAGCCACCGCTCTTTTTTCATTTTCATCGATGTCAACATATTGAATTTTGGCCGGAGCCAAAGCCTGAGTTATATAAACTTTAGGGTCTTCATTGTATTGAATAATATCGATTTTTTCCCCTCCCAGCTCGTCGATTATGGATTGCACCCTAATGCCTTTTTGCCCCACGCAGGAACCGATAGGATCAATTCCCTCTTCCATGGATTTAACCGCGATTTTGGTTCGGGATCCCGGTTCACGGGCTATTGATTCGATAGCGACAGTGCCGGCAAAAATTTCCGGAACTTCAAGTTGAAACAATTTAACCACCAATTTAGGATTGGCTCTGGACAAGATCACTGTGGTGTCTTTAAATTCCTGACTGACTCTGTCAACATAAACCTTAACTCTTTGCCCGGGTCTGTAAACTTCCCCTGGAATTTGTTCGCTGGGAAATAGAATGCCCACAGTTTTACCCAGATCCAGATATACATTTTTGTTTTCAATTCTTTGAACGGTTGCGGTAATTACTTCTTCCTCTTTATCTTTAAATTCGTTAAATAAGATTTCGCGTTCAGCTTCTCTTAATTTTTGGATAATCACCTGCTTGGCGTTTTGAGCCGCCACCCGTCCAAAAGTATTTTGAGAGGGCAGTTTTATTCTGATTTCATCTCCCACTTTGGCGTCTTTTTCGATTTTTTTGGCTTCCTTTAAGGTAATGTCTCGTTCTTCATTAAAACGGGGTGTTTCCTGTTTTTCCTGATCTTGCTTGGAATCAAAGGCGGGAGCCTCTTTGTTTGGGTCAAAGGGCTCAAAATTTCTGGTATTTTCGTCAACCACTTCTTTTACCAGATAAAAATCAGCGGTTTGTTTTTTAGGATCAAAATCAGCTTTGATGACCTGGCCTTTTTTACCATAATCTTTTTTATAAGCGGCCGCTAAAGCATCGCCTACGATTTTTATAACTATTTCTCTGGCCAGCCCTTTTTCTTCGCAGATTTGGGCGATAGCTGAACTTAATTCTTTAATATTGATGTTTTGGACATTTTTTTGCATTGTTTTTTTTAAAAATAAAATCCGGAAATTCCGGACTTGATCTATTTATTAGGATAATCTAAATTATAAGTAATGTCAATTATTTTTTTTGGAAAATTTTTGCTTAATTTATTTATGTATTTAGAATTCAAAAGTCAAATTATAAGGTGATAGAAAACTACATTAAAATTTTTCAAAAAACAAAACAAAGCAATTATTTTTGTTTATTAAATATAAATTAAATAAAAAAATATGAAAATAAAATCAATTAAAGCGTTTGAAATCCTAGATTCCAGAGGAAATCCTACAGTCAGAGCAAGGGTTGGTCTGGATAATGGAGTTTTAGCTACAGCCAATGTACCTTCAGGAGCCTCAACCGGAGAACATGAAGCCTTGGAACTAAGAGACAAAGATCCTAAAAGGTATAACGGTAAAGGGGTTTTAAAGGCGGTGGAAAATGTGAATAAAGTTATAGCACCTTTTTTAATCGGTATGGAAGTGGAAGATCAACAGCAAATTGATCAAAAAATGCTGGAACTGGACGGAACAAAAAATAAATCCAAATTGGGAGCTAACGCTATTTTAAGCGTTTCTTTGGCTTGCGCCAGAGCCGCTTGCCTTTCCCGAGCTGTTCCTTTATATGAACATATTTTTGATTTGGCGGGTCTTGGTTCAAAACCCGGCTTGCCAATAATTACCTGTAATGTGATAAACGGTGGAGCGCATGCTAATTGGGGGCTTGATTTTCAAGAATACATGCTGGTGCCTTACGGAATCGATACTGTTAAAGAAAGGTTAAGGGCTTTAAGCGAAATTTATCATACTTTAAAGAATAAATTAAAAACCGACTCCCATGCGGTTTCCGTAGGAGACGAAGGAGGGTTTGCTCCCAAACTAAAAGACAATGAAGAGGCTTTAAAATATTTAATGGCTTCAATAGAAGACTGCGGATATGATCCCGGCAGTCAAGTAGGGCTTGCCATGGATGTGGCTGCCAGCGAATTTTTTGACAAAGCAAGCGGTCTTTATAAGCTAAAAGTTGAAAAAAGAGACTTAAATAATGAAGAATTAATAGCCTATTATAAAGAACTATGCGAAAAATATCCGATTTTAATTATTGAAGACGGGATGGACCAGGATGATATTGAAGGCTGGAAAAAGTTAAAACAAGTTTTGGGAGAAAAAATCGCTGTTATGGGAGACGATTACACGGTTACCAACAAAGAAAGGTTGGCCGAAGCCATTTCTCAAGATACTATAAACTCAATTTTAATTAAATTAAATCAAATCGGAACCGTAAGCGAAACCATTGAAACCATTAAACTGGCTTACAAAAACAATATCGAGGCTTCAGTTTCTCATAGAAGCGGAGAAACCTGCGACGATTTTATTGCTGATTTCTCCGTGGGGGTTTGTTCCAAATGGATTAAATCCGGATCAGTGGCCAGAAGCGAACGGGTTTGTAAATATAATCGACTGCTTGAAATTGAGATTGAATTAAGCAGGTAATTTTTTAGTTTAGTTTTTTGCGGATAAATTCAATTTTTAATTAAAACAAAAATGAATAAAAATTTTCCCTGCGTGGCAGTGGTTTTAGACGGTTTGGGGATCGGTAAAAAATATGAAGGAAATGCGGTGGCTTTGGCAAAAAAACCTTTTTGCGATGAAATGAAAAAAAGCTTTCCCTATTGCGAATTGGCCGCTCACGGGTTACAGGTTGGCTTAGAAAAAGACAAGGTGTCCGGCAGTGAGGTGGGCCATATTAATATCGGTTATGGAAGAATAGTGGAGCAAGAGGATCGAAAAATCACCAATGAAATCAAAAACGGGGAATTTTTTGAAAATAAAGCCTTATTGGAGGGCATGAAACATGTTAAAAAAAACAATTCCAATCTTCATTTAATTGGACTACTTTCCAAAAATGGAAGTCCTCATAGTAATTATAAACATTTCAGGGCGCTGATTAAGTTGGCTAAAAAACACGGCATCCAAAAACTTTTTGTTCATTTCTTTACCGATGGAAGAGATTCAAGCCCTAAAAGCGCCAGAAGAATTTTGGAAAAATGGAGCAGGCCTTTTGAGGAGTTTGATTTAGGCGAAATAGCCACCATTGGTGGAAGATTTTACGGAATGGACAGAACAAAACACTGGAATCGATTAAAAAAAGCTTATGATGCCATTGTTAACGCCAAAGGAAAAAAAGCCAATTCGCCTTGCCAGGCTATAGAGAAAGCTTATAAAGCCGGGCTTAGCGATGAATTTATACTGCCTACGGTGATTTACAAAAACAATCATCCTGTTGCCAAAATCAAAGATAATGACGCCGCGATTTTTTTTCATCTTCGTTCTGATAGAGCCAGACAGTTAACCAAGCTTTTTGTACTGGATAGCTCCGATGAAACCGAACTTCCCCGCCCCAGACTTAAAAATTTCCTATTTGTAACTTTAACCGGATTCGGACCGCGTATCCAAGTAAAGACAGCTTACAACAATACCAAAACCGATATAACCTTGGTTAATTCTCTTAGGAATTTCAGTCAATTATATATTTCCGAAACGGAAAAATTCGCTCATGTTACCTATTTCTTAAACGGTCAATATCCCAAGGCCAGATTTGGTGAAGAAAGAATTAGAATCCCTTCGCCTAAGGTGCAGCATTATGACAAGAAACCCAAAATGTCAGCCCCGGTAATTTTAAAGACGGTTTTAGATTTTCTAAAAGAACAAAGATACGATTTTATTTTTATTAATTTCCCCAATCCTGATATGTTGGGCCACACCGGGAATATAAAAGCCGCTATAAAAGGAATTGAATTTTTAGATAAATGTTTGAAAAAATTATGGAAGGAAATAGACAAGCAAAACGGTACTTTGCTGATTTTTTCCGATCATGGCAATGCGGAGATGATGTTGAACGCAAAAACCGGTGAGCCCGTAACTTCCCATACCAGAAATCCGGTGCCCTTTTCTTTGATTAATAAAGATTTTAAAAAATTAAAACTTGCCCAAGGGGGAAGATTGAGCAATGTCACCCCCACTATTTTAGATGTTTTAGATGTAGAAAAAAATCCTATTATGGATGAGTCTTTAATTGTTTAAAAATCCGTATTTGATAAAAATAAAAGAATAATGCTATATTATTAATTGACCAGTGGCGCTAATGGTGCTTTTTTAAGAAAAATTCTAATTTCTTAATTCAACAAAATTGATTGGTAGGAATTATTATTTTATTACTGCTCATTAAATTTGCGGTTTGTTAAATTATTTTTATAATTCCGGGATTTGTTAAGAGCTTATTTACCTCCCCGGATTCTTTAATTTTTAAAATTTTTATTACTTAAACAGATTAAATGCCCCCATCACTTACCACTATCGGATCAGCTACCAGGGATACTTTTATTGTCTCTAAAGATATAACCATTATTGAAAACAAAGGAGATGTAACTAAACAAAAATTATTGGCTTTTGAGTTTGGCGCCAAGTTGACCAGTGAATATTTCAAGTCTCATGTTGGTGGCACAGCGGTTAATGTTTCCATAGGTCTTTCTAGGCAGGGAATCCAAACCGAGGTTTGTAGTGTAATCGGTAACGATAACGGAGGAAGAAATATTTTAAAGGTTTTGGAAAACGAAAAGGTAAACACCGATTTGATAAATGTTAATAATAAAAAAAGAACAGACTGTTCTTTAGTGATGATTGATTTTAAAACCAGAGAACGCACAATTTTTGTTCACAAAGACGCTGGAGAAGATGTTGAACAGGATTATTCCAAAATCAACACTGATTGTATTTATGTTTCTTCTATGAAATTCAAGTGGAGACAGAAATTAAAAGAAGTTAAAGACTTGGTTCAAGAGACTGACAAGCGATTATTTTTTACTCCGGGAATTTTACAAGTTAGAGCCGGAGTTGAAAAAATGAAAAATTTTCTAAAAGCGGTGGAAGTGATTTTTTTAAATGAAGATGAGTGTTTGGAATTCGTCCTACCTCCCAAAAGGCAAAAAACTTTAACCAAAGTTTCTAAATCCGATATTAAACAATTGGCTCAAAAAATAGCCTCCTTCGGTCCTAAAATTGTAGCCATTACTGCCGGAGAAAAAGGAGCTTATATTTTAAACGATAAAGAGTTTTTATATTTTCCCTCTTTTTCTCAAAAAAAGAAAGATATAACCGGTGCCGGAGACGCTTTTGCGAGCGGATTTTTAGCCCAATATCTTAAAGGCGGATCTTTAAAACAAAGCGGTAAAAACGCGGTGGAGAATGCCGCTAGCGTTATTTCCAAGATAGGCACCACTGACGGACTTATCAAAAAATGAAAACTTCAGTAGTTAATTTTTTAGAGGCTCTCTAAGCTCGAAATTGCCAAAAATTAAAATAAACAGTTTCCAATTAATAATTTATGGATAATGGTAATTTGTGTGGGAAACTTACCATTACCCCTGTCCCGTAGCTTGTCAACAAAGGGAATTTTTATTTTCAAAAAAGAAAAGCAAGGCAAGCAATCGCCCCACTTCTTAATCCGGGCAAGCAAATCTGGATAAAATGTCCTTAACCATAAATTCTACAAAATACTTACTAATTCAAACAAATGCAAGAGATTATCTTAAAAGCTCCGGCAAAGATTAACCTTACATTGGAGGTTTTAAAAAAAAGAAAAGACGGTTATCATCAAATCAGATCTGTTAGCTCGATTATAGCGTTATTTGATGAAATTAAAATTCAAATAAAAAAGAATAAGCCCAATAATTTTTCCAACCCGAATTTGGATGCTTTGGTTAAAAAAAATCTGGAATTTAGGGCGTCAGGTTATAAAATTTCTAAAAAACCTCAAAATCAAAACAATTGTTTTTTGGCTGTTGCTTTGTTTTTAAAAAAATTTGCCCCTCAAATTCTAAAAGATTATAAAATTTTTTTAACTTTAAAAAAAAATATCCCGATTGCCTCGGGTTTGGGCGGTTCCAGCACGGATATGGTTTCAGTGGTTTATGGTCTGATCAAGTTGTTTGATTTAAAAATAAACCAAAATGATTTAAGGGGTTTTTTAAATTCTTTGGGGAGCGATCTTATGATTTTTTATCTGGGAGGGGTGGTTTCTCTTAAAGGAAAAGGCGATAAGGCAAAACAAATTAAAGAAAAACCGATTAATTTACCCATGCTTTTGGTTTTTAATAAATTTCAGTGGAGTGCAAAACAGTCTTATCAAAAGCTTGATGTTAAAAAACTTCCTCAACTAAGAGTTGATGGGAGCGCAAAGATGATTAGTTTGATTAAAAAATCAAAGGTGGAAGAAATTGCTAATTTTTTGTATAATGATTTAGAGCTTTCCAATAACACAGATAAGGCTTATTTAATTAAGATAAAACAGTATTTAAAAGCCGCGGGTTCACTTGGGCAATTAATGAGCGGTTCCGGACCAACGGTTTACGCCATATTTAAAAACAATCGGGATCTGGAAAAAGCTTATAAAAATTTATCAAAAGTATTTGGAAAAGATAGGCTTTATCTTATAAAATCTCAATGATTTTTTAAAAGATCCCTAACTGTAAAGCGCATTGATTAGCGACAGACCAATTCCTTTAACAAGAAGATCATCCAGATTGCTTTTGTTTTTCACAGCTTACTTAAGGGACAAAAAGGCAATTGTCGGTTTATTTATTAATTGTAAATTTTTCAAGATGTTTTTTATAAAAATTTTAGCTTTTTTGTTAAGCCTTTCATTATATATTTACGGAGCCTGGACCACCAAATCCGAATACGGTTTTCCGGGGTTTATTTTAATGCTTTTAGCTATCGCTTGGATGTTAGTGGAGTAAAATTTACAGGAAAATATTATCTTATGAGTAGTGCTTTAAGGTGTAATTCGAAATGGCCTTAATCGATTGTTGTAAAGTATTTAAGTTCCATTTTTAAAAAGACCGATGAAGGAATCCATAAACTACAAAAAACTCAATAAAGATAAAGTTCAATGTTTGACTTGTTCTCATTACTGTCAAATCAATAAAGCTGGTTTTGGGATCTGCGGGGTTAGAAAAAACCTGGAAGGTAAATTATATTTTTTACTGGATAATCGTCCGGCAGCAATGAATATAGATCCGATTGAAAAAAAGCCGCTTTATCATTTTTTGCCGGGATCCAAATCTTTTTCTCTGGGTACCTTAGGGTGTAATTTTAGATGCGATAATTGTCATAATTTTGATATTTCGCAGGCCGATGTAAGGGATGATAAAATCCTGCAAAACAGTTCCATTAATTTAAGTAAAGAGGAAATTATCAAAAGAGCTCTTCAAGAAAACTGCAAAAGTATAAGCTATACTTATAATGAACCGACCATTTTTTTAGAATACGCTTTTGATATCATGAAGCTTTCCAGAGAAAAAGGCTTGAAAAATGTCTGGGTCTCCAACGGCTTTATGAGCGATGAGACTTTGGAGATAGTCGCCCCTTATTTGGATGCTATAAATATAGACATTAAGTCTATGGATGAGGAGTTTTATTTAAAAAACTGTTCTGGTCGCTTGGAGCCGGTTTTAAACAATGCAAAAGAGATCGTTAAAAAAGGGATTTGGCTGGAAATCACCACTTTGATCATCCCGGGTCTTTCCGATGACAAAAAAATGCTGGAAAGTTTGGCGCTTTTTATCAAAAAGGAATTAGGCGATTTTGTCCCCTGGCATTTAAGCGCTTTTTCTCCGGAAATTTCTTGGAAATTGACCGCCAGCGATACCACCTCGGTTGAAAAACTCAAACAGATCTATAATCTGGCTGAAAAAATCGGTTTAAAATATGTATATGCCGGCAATATTTTTGAAAACAATTTGGGAAACACTATTTGCCCTGTTTGTGAGCAAATAGTAATTAAAAGAAATATCTACGATGTAGCAAGATTTGATAAGCAGGGAAAATGCCCTGGTTGTAAAAATAAAATCCAGGGAATTTTTAATTAAAAATCTTTATGTTAAATTATGCCGCTATCACTCCCCATCCGCCTATAATAATTCCCGGTATCGGGGGGAAAGATAATTTGGAGAAAGTCAAGGCCACTATTGATTCGCTAAAAATCCTAAATAAGGATTTTAAGAAAAAAAACCCCGATACCATAGTGATTGTTTCACCTCATTCCAAAGTTGACTTTAATGTTTTTAACCTAAACTTGGCCGAAGAACTGGTAGGAGATTTTTCAGATTTCGGACTTAACAGACGGATTAAGTTTGAAAATGATCTGGATTTGGCTTCTAAAATAATTAAAAGCTCCAAGGATAGGGAGATTGAGTTAAACACCCACCGGTCTTTACTGGATCATGGGGTTTGGGTGCCACTTTATTATTTAACCCAGGATTTGAATTGTAAAGTTATTAATCTGTCCTTTTGTTTTAAAAGTCTTATAGAACATTATGATTTTGGTCGGTTTTTAAGCGAGGTTTTTGAAAAAACCGGCAAAAAAATCGCTTTTGTGGCAAGCGGAGATTTGTCTCATAGACTAACCCCGGACGCACCGGCCGGATTTAGTCAAAAAGGCAAAGAGTTTGATAAAAAATTGATCAAATTTTTAAAACAAAAAAACAAAAAAGGGATTTTAAATTTTGATCAGAATTTAATTGAAGAGGCAGGGGAGTGTGGTTTAAGATCGATCGTGATTTTATTGGGAATTTTGGACAAAAAAGATTATAGGGTTGAAGTGTTAAGCTATGAAGGCCCGTTTGGGGTAGGTTACCTGAGTGCAAGATTAGAGCCTGTATAAAATGGATAGTGATAATTGTTTGGATTTATTTTTGTGATTTCCTGCCGGCGTTGCAGGGAAAAATAGGCAATTATCCTTGCCCATTTAAATATAAATTTTAAATTTTTTCGAACCGGGCAATAATTATTAACATTATCTATGAATCCTTACAAAAATTTGGCTAAAAAAGCAGTGGAAGAATATGTTAAAACCGGCAAAAAAATCGCGGTACCTGAAGATTTGCCCCGGGAATTTTATGATTCAAGAGCCGGGGTATTCGTTACTCTTTCCAAGAAAAAAAAATTAAGAGGTTGCATCGGGACAGTGATTGCCACTGAAAAAAGTTTGGCTAAAGAGATCATTGAAAACGCGATCTCCGCGGCAGTCAAAGACAACCGCTTTGATCCTGTGAAAGAAAAAGAGTTAAACGATTTAAGCTATGAGATAAGTATTTTGCAAAAGCCTAAGACAGTTAAAAGTTTAGATGAGCTGGATCCTAAAAAATACGGGCTGATAATCAGAACCGCAAACGGAAAAAGCGGGTTGCTTTTGCCTGAAATTGAAGAAATAGACAGCGTGGAAAAACAAATTGCCATTGCCGCAAGTAAAGGCGGAATTGATCCGAGAAAAGAACAGATTGAGCTTTACAGGTTTGAAGTGAATAAATTTTAAATTCTTCCAATCAGGGCCAGCATGGCTTGAGTTTGTTTGGGCTTGTCTCTTCTAAAAGAAAAGTATTTTTTGTTTTTGCAAAAAGTGCATTCATTTTGATCTGTAATGTTTTTTTTCTCAACACCTTTTTGAATCAGTTTTTCTTTGACGATTGAATTTAAATCTATAAATATTTTGTTGTTTCTTTCTTGAATTCTTCCGGGAAACTTTAAAAAATGTTTTTTAATATCGGATTGAATTTCAAAATGACAGCTCTGAATACCCGGCCCGATTTCGATTTGCAGATTTTCGGGTCCGGCGCCCAGTTTTTTGATTTTTTCCAAACTGTTTTCAATCACTCCCTTTAAAATCCCTCTCCAGCCGGCATGAGCCACACCGATAATATTTTTATTGGGTTCGAAAAAAAATACGGCAAAACAGTCGGCAACCGAAACTGAAAGAAATAGGTCTTTACTTGGGCTTACTAAAGCATCACAATTGGGAATTATTTTTTGGGCGTTGTTTTTTATAATTTGACAATTGGAGGTAGCCTTTAAATGAGCCCCTATTACTTTTTTAGGATCAATATTTAATTTTTTTAAAAAAGCGGCTTTATTTTTTTTGTCATCAGGATTAAAAAGCTTCATGGAGCCATGTTCTTTATTTGAAATAACGCAAAAAATTTGCGAAAATTGTTTGAAGTAGTGATTCATAGTGTTTAAAAGAAGTTACCCCCATTGTTTTTTTCATCAGAGAAGGGACGATGACCGCGATCCTTGATTCATAGTTCCCTCCCTGATAAGTAGAGAGAGACAGGGTGGATTTTTTAATAACAAAACACTTCCTTATGATAAAATTTCTTTTTGCCAGTTGTAAAGATGCCAATATGCGCTATGCATCAGGGCTAAATGTTTTGGATAATTTTTTTTTATTGGAAAAAAACGCGAAAAAAAGAATTTTTTTGGATAATCGAAATTTCGGAATTTTAAAAAAAAGCCAACAGGTTGCGTTAAATCCCCAATTAATCAATTCGCTGGAAAAAGAAGTTAAAAAAAATAAAGATAAAACCTTAAGGATAAATAAATTGGCAAAAGCGATTTTGAATAAATATTGCCACAAACAAGAAAAGATTTTCGTTGATTTTAATTTTGCTTTCGGGATGGGGGATTATTTGCAAAAAAAAGGTTTTAAGATTGAATTTAAGCAGGAGCTTTATCCCAAAAGACAATTTAAAACCAAAAGCGAGTTAAAAAAAATTCAACAAACTTTAAAAATCAATTTCAAAGCTTTTGAGTTAATTAAAAAAATCTTAGCCGATTCTAAAATCAAGGGGCAAAAAATAGTTTATAAAAATCAAATTTTAACTTGTGAAAAATTAAAATTGGAAGTGGAGAAACTTTTTTTAAGGTTTGATTTAAGAAATCAAGAGGGGATTATCATTGCAACAGGTAAACAAACCGCAGTTCCCCACCATCAAGGCCAAGGAATTGTTAAACCCAATCAGCCAATTATTTGCGACATTTTTCCCAAATCTCAAAAAACCGGCTATTTTGCCGATATTACTCGAACCTTTGTCAAAGGTAAGCCAAGCGGGCGGATTTTAAAAATGCAAAAAGCGGTTTTAGAAGCCCAAAAACAAGCTATTAAATTAATAAAGCCGGGAGTAAAAGCCGGTAAAATTTATTTAAAATGCGAGGAAATCCTTAGCAAGCATGGTTTTGAAACCAAAGACGACCAAGGTTTTATTCACAGCGCCGGCCATGGAGTAGGTTTAGACATTCACGAAAAACCGATTTTAGCCAAAAATTCCAAAGATATCTTAGCGCCCGGTCAGGTCATTACTCTGGAGCCGGGGCTTTATTACAAAAATATTGGCGGAGTACGGGTTGAGGATATGTTGGTGGTGAAAAACCCACCTTGTCGCTCCCTTCGTCAGAGAGAGGACGATGACCGCGATCCTTGATTCATAGTTCCCTCCTTGATAAAGGGGGGAAAGGGTGGGTTTTGAAGGAATAAAAAAAGCCCCGGGTTTTTCCTCCTTTGCCGGGGCTTTAATT
>WJJL01000036.1 GCA_014729725.1 Candidatus Moraniibacteriota bacterium
ATTTTATTAGAGAGCATTATCCAATGGATAAAAGTAATTATGACTTTGAAGATTTAATCGCAAGCGGTCTCGACGGACTGAAAGTCCTTGAACGAAGAGACGATACAAACGACCTTGAAGCTTTATCAACTTATAAAATCGACACCGACCACGAAGGAAATAGATATTTAAGTTGGGGAATTATGGTTATAAGAGAAGAATCAAGAGGCGAAGGGATTTTTAAAGAAGAGCTTCAAAAATTATTAAACATTGCAAGACAGAATAGATGTGAATATATATCCGCCATTGCGGACACAAATCAAGGAGCCGTCGCACTGGAAAGCTCTGGCTTTTATTTGGAGCAAGATGAAATTAATAAAAGAAATTATTACAGGTTTGATCTTGATGATTAATTAATTTTTTAACTCTAGAGTAAAAGAGAGCTCTATACTGATCTAGGATTATGAACAAAAAGTCAACCTGTTTTTGGAATTTTTAACAGAGATGGAAAAGCTTATACAGAGATAACTCCAGACTGTAAAAAGAAAACCCTTCAAGATATAATTTTAGGTAAAATCAAACAGCTTAGCGTAATTCATTCGGATGGCCGGAAAGGGTATCATGGATTAGTAGATGTTGACTACGACAGGCACCTCAAAGTAAACCACGAAGAGAATGAATTTTGAAAAGGCTAAGGAGTTCATATTAATGGGATGGAATCCTTCCGGAGTTTTTACCAAAAGGAGATTATCAAAGTTTAATGGCATAGCTTCACATAATTTTTTGATATATCTGAAAGAATGTGAATTTAGATGGAATTACAGAGAAGAACTTTTTGAAAAAATGAAAAAAATTATTAAAAAATTTTAATTTTTGCTAGGCAAGACCCTAAATATTATAGTTTGATTAATAATAAAATTTACGGTCCCTATGATAAAATAGAGAGCGAAACTGTTTTATTTTGTTTTAAACAAAAATGTACTTGGGGAATTGATTATCAAAAAACCGATGCTAAATATATTTTAATTAGAGATTTTAGTGATTCATAAACAATATGGAATTAAAGCAACTGCATTTTATAAAATTTATTTTAATTTTTTAATTTTTTCGCGCACATTTTTTTCTTCTAAAAGGAAAAAAAATTTTTCTGTTTTGTGTTTCTCTTAATCAGAGAAAAGCGGAAACGCTCTATTTCAATTCGCAAAAGGGCAAAAATTCCTTTCCCCGGACCTCCTTCCTTTTTGCTTTTTTGCTTTTCGGGCTTTGCCCGATTTTTTTGCGGGGCTTTTATAATTATAGTTGCCCTTGCCCCACCACTCCCGTGCGCGGGCAACAGAAAGGAACTTCCTATAATTTGTTTGATTGAAATTAAAAAATGATGTATCATTATAATTGAGAAAGAAAACGGTATAACTTATACTTTATACATTATATTGTATATTATAACATAACACAATGGCAAATTCCAAAATAAGCTCAAACATTAAGAAATTACGAACAGAAAAGGGCTACTCTCTTGAGAAAGTAGCTCGTCTTGCTGATTTGTCGCTCAATACAGTAATGAGAGTAGAATCAGGAGTAAATAAAAATCCCACCATTGAAACACTGACAAAAATTGCGAAAGCTCTAAATGTTGGTGTTGATGATTTAATAAAATAAAAACATGGCAGACTTAACCACAATTGAAAAACAGATTCTTGAGAAGCTCTTTCAAATGGGCAGTGGTTATGTTTTAAATTTTTCCGACAGAACAATGGGCGAATTTTTTAGAGATGATGTCGGGTTAGATATTTATACTCAAAAATATAATTATGCAAGTGGATCAAAAGCTAATCGTATGCGTGGCTTGTGGTTAAAAGCAGACAATAAAACAGTTGGAAATTCTATATTAAAACTTATTGAATATATTGAAAGCCAAATTTTAATTGACGAACTTTCTCGGGATGACTTTCCTGAAGACAGAATGAAGGCTGCTAAGGAGATAGCTGAAAAATTGATCGGAAAAAAGATTAATTCAAAGGAAAATAAATCTAAAGCCACTTTCAAAAATGGCAATATCAATATCACCTTACAAAAAGATGTTTTTGACCATGTTCAAAAATTGTTGAATAGCGGGCATTATTTTAACGCAGTTGAGGAGGCATACAAAATCGTTAGAAAAAAATTAAAAGATATTACTGGAAAAGAAAAAGCAACGGACGCTTTTAATAATTCAAATTACGAAAAAATTTTTGGTCATCAGCCCATAGATCAAGCCGAAAAAGATTTTTTTGAGGGTGTAAAATTTTTACATATGTCCATACAATTTTTAAGAAATGAAAAAGCGCATACACCGGCGCGCGATTTGGATAAAAATTTAGCAATTCATTACATTTCGCTGGCTAGTTTGGCTTACGATTTAATAACAAGAAAATAAACTATGTCCGAAAAAGATTTAAAAAAAGAAATATTGGAGTTAAAAGCTCAAATTAGAAAGCTCAAGAAAAATAATCTCGGGCTGGTTTTTGAGGATAAGTCGGAAGATGTAGTTGAGCAATCAAAAGTCAAAGTGCCTGTTTTGAAAGAAATCGTTAAAAACCGTCTTGATCTTGCCGAAGAATATCCAAATAATTTGATGATTGAGGGTGATAATTACCTTGCGCTTTCTGTGCTTAATTATACACACAAGGATAAGATTGATTTAATTTACATTGATCCACCATATAATACGGGCAACAAAGATTTTATATACAATGATCATTATGTAGACAGCGAGGATTCATATCGACATAGCAAGTGGTTGTCATTTATGCGTAATCGCCTTGTTTTAGCACGAGAATTACTGAAAAATGACGGAATTATTTTCATCAGCATTGATGATAATGAGCATGCTCACTTAAAAATTCTTTGTGACAGAATTTTTGGCGAAAAGAATTGCCTTTCAATTCATCATATACAAGTTCGTTATGGAGAAAAAAGTTTAAATGAGAAAAAAGACTTTCAAGAATTGTTGGAATATGTTTTGGTTTACGCGAAAGACGCAAGCCAATTTTCAGCAAATAGACCTACAGAAGAATATAATTTTGATAGTTTTAATTTAGATATAAAAGAATTAAATAAGCCTGACGAGATAACTGAAATAAATGGACGCAAGGTTGAAATTTTCAAGAAAGGTTCTTACTCCATTAAAAAACAAGGTGAGGGTAATATTGATTTATTCAAAGAAACTTGGTTGTCGGGATCAATTTATTCCGGGACAGGGCATGGTAAAATGTATCAGAAAGTCGTTGAGCCGAGAGTTAAAGATGATGGTCTTTCAACTTTATATAAAATTCACGGTCTTGGCGAAGATGGGCTGGGTTACCGGTATATGATTGGACCACAACGAGAAGGTTCAAGTCGTGGAAAGATGTTTACAAAAATTCCAATAAAAAAACGGGAACAATTTGATAATGGAGACCTTCAAAGATCTAAAACAATTATAAATTTTTATGATTTTAGCCCAGATTTTGGAAATATACGTCATGAAGGTGGTGTCGGATTTAATAGTGGAAAGAAGCCCGTTAAGCTTATAAAACAGTTTATCAATTATCATCGTAATAAAAATATAACTGTACTTGATTTTTTTGCTGGGTCGGGTACGACAGGTCATGCTGTTTTATCTTTAAACAAAGACGATAAAGGTTCGAGGAAATTTATTCTTTGCACAAATAATGAAAATAATAACGGTAGTGGAAAAATTGCAACTGACATTTGCTACCCTCGTATTAAAAATGTAATTAAAGGTTATTCTAGTGTTAAAGGTATTCCAAGTAATCTTTCTTACTATCAAACTGATCTTGTAGATATCGAGCAAATCCATAAAGTGCCGGACGAAGCAAAAATACGCATAACTTATCAAGCCGGGGAAATGATTGCGGTTCGTGAAGATACACTGAATGAGGTTGAAAAAAATGAATGGTGGCAGATTTTTGAAGGCAACGGAAAAATAACTGCAATTTATTTTAAAGAGGATAAAGCAAAACTTGAAGATTTGATTGATAAACTGGAAAAGAAAAATTTGCCTGTTGCTTTGTATATTTTTAGCTGGGGCAAAAACGAATACAAGGGCGAATATTCATCACAAAATATCAGGGTCGAGGATATTCCCGAACCAATTATTGAGGTATATAAAGAATTAAATCGTTTATAAAATATGTTTGCATTAAAGCCATTTCAAGAAACAGCAATATCACAGCTCAAAAATGAGTTTCTTTCCCTTTGGAAAGAGCCAAATTTTAATATGCCGCTTGTCTTAAAATCACCGACTGGTTCGGGAAAAACAATTATGCTCGCTCAATTTTTGCGGGATATTGTGTCTGATCCTCGTTTTGAGGGCAACGACACAGCTTTTGTTTGGTTTTCTTTCAGCGAAGATTCATACCAACAAAGCAAGAAAAAACTTTTTGAATATTACGGGGGCGCTTCTGAGCTTGATTTAATTGATCTTAACGACTTATCTCGTGGTAAGCTCCGCAAAAATGATGTCTTTTTTATAAACTGGCAAAAAATCAAAGGACGAACAAAAGAAAGTCGAAAACTTCGCCGTGAAAATGAGCAAGGGTTGACTTTTGATAACTTTATAAACGAAACCCACGAGGACGGGCGAAAAATCGTAGTTATTATTGATGAAGAACATATCGGCTCTGATACTGATCTTGCTCTTGAAGTCGTGGAGGGGCTTATCAAGCCGAAAATTACGCTTCGTGTTTCAGCTACGCCGAAATATATTCCTACTCGTGTCGATACTGCTGGATATGTGGAAGTAAACCGCGACGCCGTCGTGGAGGCAGGACTTATCAAAGAAAAAATCGTTTTTCAAACAGAGGAAGATTTGGAGCAAAAATCACTCAAAAAATTGGATCAAGATGAAATGCTTTTGGAGCTTGCTTTCAATAAGCGAAAAGAGCTTATTGAATTATACAAAGATGTCAAAGCCGATATAAACCCGCTTGTTCTTATTCAATTACCGAATGATGATCAAGCGACAAAAGAAACAAGCGACACAACCAAACAAACTATTGTGCTTGAATATTTAAAGCGTAAAGGCGTGAAAGATGATGAAATTGCTGTTTGGCTTTCAAAAGAAAAAGAGAATCTTGAAGATTTGGAAAAAAGCAATTCTCCAGTGTCGTTTTTGCTTTTCAAGCAAGCCGCCGCAACGGGCTGGGATTGCCCTCGCGCGGGCGTGCTTGTGATGTTTAGAGAAATAAAAAATCCGACTTTTGCTATTCAAACAGTTGGGCGTATTCTGCGCATGCCTTTTGCAACACATTTTTCTCATCCAGAGCTTAATATTGGTTATTTATATACAAATTATAAACGAAACGAAGTATTAGCCGAATACGCAAAATCAAAGACAGAAAATCGCCCAGCCATAAACGGCAGTTATCGCAAGAAAAATGTAAAGCCTATTAAATTGGAATCAGTCTTTATGACTCGTGCCGATTATAACGATCTTGGCGATACATTTCAGATTACATTCAAGAATGTTGCAGATAAAAAACTTGATACTAAAAAGCTGAATTTAAAACCTAAAATCACTAACGGTTTAATCGTGGGTGTTGAGATTGCTGATTATGATAATTTCACCAAAGAGCTTTTTGAAGAAGGCGGAAGCCATGACGAAGAAATGTCTCGCCATGATCTTGAGCGACTTTATAATTTGCTGTGTTTTAAGATAATTGCCAAGCAAACCGATGAAAACAAAAAA
>WJJL01000037.1 GCA_014729725.1 Candidatus Moraniibacteriota bacterium
AAACCAAGATCGATCGATTAAAGAGAATAAAATGAAAAATTACAAGTTTAAATATTTTTAAAATTAAAAACCATTTGGGTCAGATTTCTATTTGACAAATCGATACCTGTTTCACTCAGATTCCTAAATGAGTTGACGGGGGTCCGACCGCCGGCCCGTTTAACGCCAAGCTTTGAAAATGGGTTGGGACAAGGGCCTAGGATCGCGGTTTGGCGAATTTATTGCAAATTGCAATAAATTCCGATTTTTGTTAAAGTTTAAAGAATTAAAATTAACTCAAATTTTTAAAAATGAAAAATAAAACCAAAATTGCGGTTTTTGATATCGACGGTACAATTTTTAGAAGCAATCTGCAGTTTGAATTATTAAGCGGCCTCGCTTATAAAGGTATTTTTTCCAAAAAAACCCGCGATAAAATCATCAAAAGTTATCGCAATTGGCTGCATAACAAGTCGACTTATGAGGACTATAAAAACGAATTAATTTCGAGATATCGAAAGGAAATCAAAGGCAAGAACAAGGATGACGTAGTCAAAGTGGCGCAGAATGTGATCGCTTTTTACCATGCCCGCCAGTTTATTTACACTAAAAATTTGATTCAAGAACTAAGAAAAGATCATTTTATGGTTGCCATATCGGGGTCTCCGGTGGAGATTGTCAAGGAATACAATCAATACTTAAAATTTGACGATGTTTTTGGAACCGTTTATGAAATCGGACATGACAAAGTCTATACCGGCAAAGAAATTTACGTACCAGTACAGAATAAGGCGGACGCTTTGAAAATATATGTAGCCGAAAAGGGCATAAGTTTAACCGATTCTTTAGCGGTGGGCGACTCATCAGCAGATATCGCGATGCTGGAGCTTGTAGATTATCCCATTGCTTTTAATTCGGACGAAATCCTTTATAATTATGCCAGAAAGAAAAAATGGAAAATCGTGGTTGAAAGAAAAGACGTAATCTATAAACTTTAAACGCCGAATATGCACGATCCCCAAAAAGCCAATCGAATTCGAATAAATATCTGGGCCGACCACTTTTGGAAGATCACCAAGTTTTTTTGGCTTCCTTTGATAGCGATTGTTCAGCTAATCCAGGAATTTCTTAAAAAAGGAAAATAATGAAGATAAAAAAAAGCTTTTTCTATGCTGTCGCCACTTTAATTGGAACCGTTGTGGGGGCGGGTATTTTTGCTTTGCCTTATGCCATCAACGCTCTGGGGTTGATTCCCTCCATTTTGCTTTTGTTTTTTCTAACCGTTACCACAATTTTAAATTCGCTGGCCCTGCTTGAAGTGATCCTTCGAACTCCGGGCAACAACTTTTTTTGCCAGCTGGCCAAAATTTATCTTGGCAACAAAGGGAAATTATTTGAATTAGTGGTTCTAATTTTTAGTAATTTGGGAGCTGTATTGGCTTATTTTGTAATAGCCGGATCTTTTTTGAACAGTTTATTTCCGGCTTATTTTAATCGAGTAGAGGTTTTATATCTATTTATATTTGCCGTTATCGGGTCGATCTTTATTTGGAGGGGTTTCGATGATTTAGGTTTGGCGGAAATAATAATGTTTTTCGGCCTGATGTTCATAATCGCGATTTTAACTGTTTCCGGCGTGTCAAAAATCAATTTTGATAATTTTAGCCCCCCTGGATCGATAAATTTTTTCGCGGCTTTTGGCATCTTTTTGTTCGCACTGGACGGCCGGGCCGCTATTTTTATCTTAAAAAATATCTTAACCAGAAACAGGAAATCAATAGTTGCTTCGGTTATTTTAAGTTATGTGATCGTTTTAGCGATTTATCTTATTTTTAGCTTGGTTATTATCGGAGTCTTGGGAGATGCCGTCCAGGAGGAGGGTATTATAGGCATAGGCTCCGAATTCGGATTTTTTGTTGAGAAGTTGGTTATATTTTTCGGTATTATGGGGATTTTTTCGTCTTATATAGTCGTAGGCTCCAATGTCAAAAGCACCTTGTTGAAAGATTTTAAGGTTCCCCATATTCTCGCCTGGCTCATAGTTTGGCTGCTTCCTTTTTCCGCCTATGTCTTCGGGATCAAAAGTTTTACCGCTTTGATTTCTCTCTTAGGCGTGGTCATGGTCTCGGTTAATACCCTGGTTATTACAATCCTATTGAAAAAAGCCAAAAAATATGGTAAAAGAGAACCTGAATTTACTTTAAAATTTCCTTTCTTTCTAAATTATATTATCGTAGCGATTTATTTTGCGGCTATGATTTATGAAATTTTATTATTTATCGATTAGAAATGATTAAGAAAATGCAATTACGGCAAACGCCTCCAACAGACTGGATGATCGGTTTTTTCGATTTTTGGATCTTTTATTGGCCCAAAGTTTATTTTGGCGGTTTGAGAAGACTTCTCAAGTCATTAAACAGAAAACAAAAAAATCGGATTCTAACCCTGGTTTTACAGCCCTTTAAAGTCGTGTTGAGTTTAATTTTAGCGGGCCTTTCTTTGGTTTTATTTTTATTTTCAATACTGATTTTTTGGGGAGCTCCTTTATTTTTGATGGTTAATCTTAGCCTTAAATTTAAATTACTATGAGGCGGGGAAAAGGTAAATGGGAAAACGGGATTTTTTTGTATAAGGGGGTGAGATTTTACTTTAAGCCGGGATTTGGGGGCATGCCTGCGCTTTTAAGGTATTTTATCGAACATATTAGAGAAGCTCTGGGATTATTGTTGCGGATTTTTGCTATTGTCTTAATTTTTATCGGCCTGGACACTTGGGCGGAAAATTTTGAGGGTCCGGCATCGATAAAAAATCTGAGTAAAAGTTTGTTTTTTAGCGGAGAAACAATTTATCTTTTCTGGTTGGGCATAACGCTTTTAATGATTCTTGTCTTTCATCGTTATGGTTATAATAAATTGGTTAAAATAGATCTTAAAAACAAGACTTATCGTTATCTTATAACGGGTAAAATCAAAAACGGAAATCTGCCCGCGAGTCTTGATGTATCAAAGTCCTTTGACGAATCGAGCATTCAGACTCTGAAACTGGCCTTGGATTTTGCTTTTAAAAACAAAAGAGAGGCCAATGTCTACGAACTTGTTTACGCAACTATCCACAACAAGGATATTTTTTACGCTTTTAAAAAAGCCAAAATTCCCCTTAAGGATTTTCTCTCAGATATCGAAGAGAAGTCACCCCAAAAAAACAAAAAAAAGACTAATCGAATCAATTCAAAATTAAAAAAAATGGCTATTTACTCCCTGCTTGAGGCAATCAGACTTCAAGACGAAAAAGTGCTTCCCAAACATCTGCTAATGGCGGTAAAAAATTCCCCCAGCTACAAAAATATCTTTGACAAGTTCAAAATAGATGAAAAAATGTTTTGATAATTTTAGGCTACAAAGCCTAGATTAATAGATACTTGTAAGATAATCGCAAGACTGCTATAATTAAGAAATTAAATAATTAAGTTTAATAATGGCAAACAAAGATCAAACTTCTAAAACCGCTTCCACCAAAGAAGCCCCCAAATTCGACCCTAAAGATGTAGCAGAAAATAAAGGTATCGCCGTTGTCGGCTACATCATCTTTTTTGTTCCAATGCTGGTTAAAAAAGACAGTAAATTCGCAATGTTCCATGCAAAACAGGGCATGGTTATCGCAATAGTGAGTGTAGGTTTGTCGCTGGTTTCGTGGGTACCGATAATTGGCTGGTTTGGAGCTCCTTTATTCGGGTTAGTCCTTTTCATCTTCGCCATAATGGGGATTATTAA
>WJJL01000038.1 GCA_014729725.1 Candidatus Moraniibacteriota bacterium
ACTCATCAAAAAATACGGACGTAAACATTTCCGCGTTCTTTTTCTTTCGAAGACTGATATTGAAAAAATGGTTCGTGACTTTGAGAAAAGTTCAACTCCAAACGATTGGATACTTCGCAAAACAAAAGAAAAAGAAACTCTTTACAAGATCGCGGAAATGATCAGCTATTATGGACAATTTTTTGACAAAGAAGCAAAGAAGTACAAATTCAAAGTACTCAACATGGACAACGATTTCGGCGGACAGCTAAAAAAAACGATTGGGCTTTTAACAAAGTAACCCTATCGTTACATCACTTAACACGGTATATACGGCTACGCTCCTCGTACCTCGTCGCTTCGCCCATATTTGGCAGTGGTAAGCTCCTTCGTCGCAAAGTTTACCACTGCCAAACATCGTATATACCGAAACGTTATATGAAATCGCTCAGGGCAATAATATTTAAATTCCATGAACAAAAAAATAAATTCTATCAAAAAAGTCTTTAAAGAGGAAATAAAAAATTTCAAAATTAACGAGACGGGTGAGGATAACTTAGTTATTGAAATTAACAATGAATGGATTTTCCGATTTCCAAGAGATAAGAATAGTGGCGTTTTTTATTTTGAAAAAAAATTTCTCCCCCTGTTTTCTAAAAAATCACCAGTTCCAATCCCTGATTTAAAATATATTACGGATGATTTTATTGGTTATAAAAAAATCAAAGGCTCGCTTTTGAACAAAAATCTTTTTCAGTCGCTTAATAGTAAAGAAAAAAATGAAATAGCCAAGAAGTTTGGACACTTTCTGTCTGCCCTTCATTCGTTCCCCATAGTAAAAGCTAAAAAACTTGGAATCAGTGTCAGCTGGAACAATTGGAGGAAAAAAGCTTACAACAGATTTAAGAAAAAAGTTGCTCCGAAATTATCAAAACAGGTTTGTGATAACGCCCTTAATTTTCTTGATGATTTTTTTAAGATGAAATATAAACCCGTTGTAGCACATGGTGATTTTTATCCGGCGGATCATATATACTATGATAAAAAACTTCGTAATATCAATGGCATAATTGATTTTAGCGACATGACGATTGAAGATGCGGCCATGGATTTTACTAGTATATATGAAGACTTTGGAGAAATTTTTTTTCAAAATGTTTTTAAACACTATGGCAGAAAGGTTGAAAAAGACTTTTTTGATAGAATTAAAATCAGAATAAAAGCGTTTCCGCTCTTTGATGCACCATACGCAATAGAATATAACCAACCTGACAAACTTAAACAACGGATTAATCAGATTGAAAAAGAATTTAAGAAGCTGCCCTGAGCGACATCATATAACACCGAATATACGGCTCGGCTTAACGCTCCACTCCGTTCCGCTACCTCGCGCAAATTCGAAATTTATTTTAGAATGTTGCTGCCGCAAAATTATCTCTAAAATAAATTCCGAACTTCGTATATTCGGATACGTTAGGCGAAATAATGAAAAGTTTTTTAAAAAAGGAAAGGCATTTTTATAACTTTAAAACAAAAAACATGGCAGAAAAATTTTTATCAGCAGATGATTTTTCAAAAAAGATTCCGGAATGGAAACTTAAATCAATGGTGTTTGAAGGAGAAGATAAGCATCAATATGTTGCTAATCGTTATGAAAACAGAATAGGCTATTCTCCTACTCCAGAAAATAAATTTCCTTCTTCTGATATTAAAGTTTGTCATGGGATATCTTTTATTGATGATATTATTAAACCATCCATTGAAAAAAGGGATAATAACAATCCTAAATATACAATTTTGGATATTGGAGCAGGAATTGGTTTATATGCGGAACAATTAAGAAAAGAATTTGGTAATAATATAAAAGTTTTTTCTACAGGACTAAGAAAAAAGCCTGCTATAGAAACAAGGGGGAAAATATCTCAAGTATTAGATTTTTTTGATGGTAATATAAATAAAAAATTACATCCTAATGACTTAAAATGGAGATCTATTGCAGAATTATCTGATTTCGAAGAATTTGATTTGATGATAGATACTTTTGGTGAATTTGAATATTCTATCTCAACAATTGATGATTTAACTAGGTATTTAACTATTGGCATAAAAAAACTTCGTGAAAATGGAGTATTGAGCATTGCTACTACTAAAATCAATTGTTTTAAAGGTGAATTAGAGAAACAGATAGAAGAATTAAACACCATTTTAAATAAATTTTCTAACATTAATTTTAAAATTGAAAAATCATCAAATAACATAATCCAAATTAGAATACAAAAAGGAAAAAAGTTATAAAAATGCTTATTTTAGAAAAAAACTTTTCATTACATCGCCTAACACGGTATATGGGGTTCGATGATTTTTGCTCAATTAGAATTTAAAGGACTGCAAAAACCATCTCTCCCAAATTTTGGAAACATTGATATAATCCAAAAGGAAGTTTCCAAAACTTCCCATATACCGAAACGTTATACGCCATATTTTTTTATCTTTTGGTTATATTAACTCTTGGTGCAAAGAACAACGACGAAAATTTAAATTTTTTCATTTTATAGAGGGAGGGGATAAGGTGTTTTTTGCTCCGTTTCTCCGCAAAAAACGAAC
>WJJL01000039.1 GCA_014729725.1 Candidatus Moraniibacteriota bacterium
GGGAAGGGTTGATGGTGGAGGGGGAGAAGGGGTAAAAGACACCTTTTTTAAATATATAGCTTAGCTTTTTGAGAACTTAAAATATCGATTTTGACTTTTCCGCCGATAGGAAAAATAAATTGGGGGGAGGTGTGGCCAAAATCAACATTGGCGATAATGGGGATTTTTTGTAGCTCTTTTTTGGAAAGGAGAATTTTTTTTAGGATGGATTTAGTTATTCCCGTTTTTTTTTCAAATCGTCCAACAACCAGGGCTTTAACTTTAGAAAAGTTTTTTTGTTGAATTAATGATTGTAAATTCCTATCAAATTCGTAAATGAATAGATCGCCCATGATATTATCATCTTCGATAAATAAGACGGAATCGGTCAAATTTGGCATAAACTCAGTACCTTGCAATAGATTAAAACTGCATAAATTTCCGCCTAGAATCTTTCCCGAGACTTTACTTTTTGGTTTATTCATTACCCAATAGCCTTCATTTTTATAAAAATTACGTTTTTTTTGATTTTCCCACCATTGATCATCACTCCAGGTTTTAGCCGGTTTTATTTCACGGATTTTTCCATTAAAGAAGGCTTCTTTAAAACTTTTTAAGGTATAGTCAAAGCCTTTTTTCATGGCAAAAGTGGAAAAATTAGGTCCGCTATAGGTTGTTAAATCGGTTTTAGCATAGATTGAATTTAACAAAACGGTTATGTCGGAAAAACCGCAGAAAATTTTTGGATTTTTTTTAATTAAACTGTAGTTTATGTGTTTTAATAACTGGTTGGAGTTAAAGCCGCCGCTGAAAGGAATTATTATTTTTACGTTTTCATCTAAAAGGGCTTGTTTTAGGTCAGATAATCTTGATTTTATTGAAGAAGATCCGAATTTGTCACATTCAGAACTGTTTTTTCCATAAGAAACTTTTAACCCCATATTCAAAAGTTTTTTTTCAGCTTCTTTTATGATCGAGCTAGATTTAGTCGCAAGGCTTTTAGATGGAGAAATTATTCTGACTTCATCACCTTTTCTTAACTTTCTTGGTTGCATGAGAGAGTTATTAATTAATTTGTAAAAAAACCTTTTATTTGAAATAAGCTTTATCTACTCTTGATTTCTGATTAAAAATTCGAAGATTTCTTCAACAAGTTGTTCTGGATTGTAGAATTCTTCATCTTCTTTTTTATTAAGATCAAATAGTATTTGGCATTTTTCACTAAAAGGAAGTGCTTTAAACACATCTTCCACTTTTCTGTTTGGATCTTCTAAACCTGTCTTTAACATCCAGTTTTTAAATTTTCCGGACATATGGATCAAACTAAGAACAATATGATCTTGAGGAAAAACAACAGAACCTGTTCCTGCTTTATTTATAGTTGGGTCTACAATTTCAGGATTACCAGGAGGATAAGTAACAGGATCATAAGTTTCACATATTATTCCTTTTGTTAATTTTTGAAGTTTTTCTGCAAACACTAATTGATCAGGCAAATTTTGTTTTATATATTCATAAATTCCTTGAGCAGCATTTTTTCGGTAACCTCTTTCAGAACCGACATGAAAAGCGCTTGCGATGGCGTGGGCTATAAATTCGGTGGAAGCAAGATAATTATTTATTTTTGAGGAATCTTTTAAGGCGGAAAAAAGAGCTTCTTTTGATTTAAAAGTGTTAGGAAACTCATCATCATTTTTAACAAAATAAGCTAATTCATTAGGATTTTGAGGGTTTTTTTGAACGCAGACAATGTGTTTTTTATTATCTGAGTCCACCTCATTTAGCATAATTAACTCTAATTCTTGTTTTTCTCCAAGCATTGATTCAAATATTTTTTCAAAAAAAGCTTCCCCGAAATTCTGATCATCTAAAAACATTTTATAGACTTTTGCTAGTTTTTCATTGTGATCTTTGTTAATTGAACTAAGTTCCATACCAGAAAGTTTTAACATTTCGTTTCCTTTATTATAGTCAATAATGCCGGCTTCATTAAGTAGGGTTAATTGATGTCTATTCGTAGACATTTGTAAAAATAGTTCCAACATATTCTTTTTGATTTTACTTTGAAGCAATAGATGTTTATCTGGATCAAGGATGTTTTTATTATTTTGCAAATCATCAAAATATTCTTTGACAGCTTCTTTCATTTTTTCAGCGACCAAAATCAGGTTAGTAAAGTCCCTTCTTCCTTGGGGAGTATCTAAGTCTTGGTATAAAGATTGATATTTTTTTGCAATCGAACTCTTATTAAAAAGCCCCGGAGCTTTTTTTGATTCTAAATCCGACGAATAAGCTTCAAGTTGCTCAATTTCTTTTTTGTATTTGTCAAAAATTTCCGATCTAAGAGGCTCCAATGTACTTGAATGGGAATTTGTCAAAGCAAACCAAAGCATTTTATTAAGATAAGAAGGAGGAGTCTGATCAACAGCTTTTTTTTCAAGATTTTCATTTAATTCATTTACGTCAAAATCACCTAATTCACTAGCAGGTAAATTTTGATTGATTTCGATTGTTCCATCTTTATTCATAAATGTAGCCTTTTTGTCAGAATTTTCTTGCTTCCATTTATTTAATAAAGTTCTTTTAAGTTTATTTTTTTCGACCCTCCAAGGTTTTAGCCATGTTTGCTCTATAAAACTTTTTTGTTTTTTTGATAGGGTTTCATTATTTGATTTTTCAGTATATTTTTTTAAATTTTCTAAAAAGGCTTCATCGAGTTTGGTTAATTCATCTTGTTTAAATAACGAAGCAAGAGGAATTTTTTCTTCGTGAGCCTGCTCTATCTTTAATTTTGATTCGAACCCTCTTTTGTAGGCACCCTTATCAAATGTTTCTGTTAAGGATTCAAAAATTTTTTTATTAACTAAATCTTCAATTTCTTCTCCTGTCAAAACCGTGGATGTTTCTAAAATACCGGTTATAAATTCTTTCCAAAAATCTTTATTAATGTAGGGGAAAATTTCCAAATTTACATAGGGCTTGTCCGGATCAAAAGGCTTACTATTATAATCTAAAGTTTCAGGCTTCCTATTATATAATTGGGCCAATTGAGCCTGTAGGAAATAGGAATAAACGACATAGATGTTAATGAGATCGGGATGAGAGCAGGTTGATTCTAAAGAGTTTTTAAATAACTTAAAACTTTCCAAGAAGGGGGAGAGAGTGGTTTCCTTAAGCTCGCTATACATTTTTTCTAACTCTTTAATTCCGCCTGGAATATAAAATAAAAATCGTTCTTCAAAAAAATCCCTAATAAAAGTGCTATTGTCATAAATTCTTTCTGTCTCTGTTTCGTTTTTCCTTAGTTCCTGAGATTCTTCTTCAATTATAATTTTTCTATCCGGATCTTTAGATAATTTGAATTTGGAACCATCTCTATTGATTATTTCAACTTCTGTACTGTTATTTTTACTCATAAAATCAGTAGCCAAACAAGTAGCTCCGGCTTTACTATAATTCGTTTGATCGTATTTAATACCATTATAAACTCCTTTTTCAGCCGGAAACATTTTTAAATTATTTTCGTTATCTTGTGCATAGAAGATGAAATTTGTATCATTGGGATAATTTTTTTCGTAGTTTGATTCACTGTTTCTTAATAAAAAGGAAGAGAGTTTTAAGAATACTTCGGTTTTGACTTTCCCAAATTTTTCAAAAAAATCATCCAGATTAGAAATTTTGACTAAGGTATATAGTTTCTTTTCAGCCTCATAGATCCCTTGATAACTAAGATTTTGGATAAATTCATCAAAATCTGTTTTATTTTGATCGTCTTCTGTTATCTCTTTAATTAAGTGAAGAAAGTAGGAATCATAGTGGGATAAATCACTTTCATCCGGAAACATTTCTTTTAATCTATGAATTTTTTCTCCATTCTCTTTTTCAATCAAAGCGAATTCGCCGTCATATTTTTTGATTTCTTTATATAGATTTTCTTTTAAATTTTTGAATAAGTCTTCGATTTTATTTAGATCAATATTGCTATCTTGTTCTATTTTTTGGGCAGATAAAGATTCAGGAGGTGTTTTTTTTGTGGAGTCTTCAGGTTTTTCATATGTATTTGAAGATTGCATATAAATTATTTTTTAAAGATTTTTGTAATTTAATTTTGGATAACATATTTTATTTCTACCATTTCCCCCTCATTTTTTCAATCATCCCTCGATACCCCCTCATCCCCTTTTGCAGCCATTTGGAGACTCGGGCGATGGTGGTGGAACTTAAGCCGGTTTGTTGCTCGATTTTTTTGTAAGGCTCTTTGTTATAAAGCATTCGAGCGGCTTTCCAGCGGTTGGCAAACTCGA
>WJJL01000040.1 GCA_014729725.1 Candidatus Moraniibacteriota bacterium
AACCCCATCTCCAACCCCATCTCCAACCCCATCCATAACCCCCAGTCCTATTCCCGGTCCGCCGGACAACAACAACCCCGGGGGTGGTCCCGGGGATGAATATATGAAGAATGATTTGATTATTAGCGAATTTATTTCCAACCCTGAGGGAGTGGATGGGGAAACCAACGAGTTTATTGAAATCTATAATCCGAGTGATTTTAATGTAGATTTGTCGGGATGGAAGCTAACCAACAAAAAGGGCCATTTTTATGAGTTTTTAGATCACATAATTATTGAGCCCAAGCAGTATTTTTCAATATTTCGCCGGGACTTTGATTTTACCCTTTATAACGAAAACGGAAAGGTTTCTTTGTTTGATCCTGCTGGGAGCTTGATTTATTCTTTAAGTTTTACAGAAAAAGCTCCTTCTGGAAATTCTTATAATATAAATGTGAAAAATTTTAACGACCGGGGGTATTGGTCAAAGACACCCACCCCGGGCCAGGTTAATTCCGCAAAAAAAGAGGACCAAACAGAGGATCTGAAGGATCCTAAAAACGAAGAAAAAACCAGCCAAAAAGATCAAAAACAAGACCCTGATCAGGCTTGCCAAACCATTAAAGAAATTGAAAAAATTAATAATTTAAACAACAAGACCTGTGTAAACCTAAAAGGCCTGATTATTTCCGATAAAAATTTTTTATCGGATGACTTTTCTTATTACTTGGAGCTGGAAAAAGGGGGTGTTCAAATCACCTTTAGTGAAGATTTTGATATTAAAAAAGGAGACTTGTTAGAACTCAATGGCGAATTTAGAATTACAAAACAAAGAAATTATGTAAAAATTGAAAATTTTGAGGATTTTGATAAACTAGGTTTTAAAGATGTGACTTATCAGGATTTAAGTAAAATCGATAAAAATGAATATAAAAAAATAACCGGATCCGCTGTTAAGTTTAGTGGGGTTTTAGAAAAAAGACATTTTAATGTTTATTATTTTCACGCCCCAGCAAAGGATGATTTGAACTTTAAAACTTATATAAAAAAAGAAGGGGTTGAAGGGTTGGAAGATTTGGAGGTTTTGGCGCAATATCAAATTTACGGAATCCTGGAAGCAGACAGAGTCTTGGTAAGCAAAATAGAAAAGCAAAGAGATGCCAAAGAAAAATCAAAACAAGAAGAGCCCGATCAAGGAGGTTCACAAAATACTGACTTAGAAAATAAAAATAATGAAATTTTACAAAAAACCACCGATCAAAAGGATTTAATAACTGAAAAAATGGAAATAAAAACCAATGATTTATTGCAAAAACCAGGGGATAATCTTCAAAATTTTTTAATAATTGATAATTTGTCAACCGAGCCAACAGGTAAGAACCAGTTAAAAGAAAAACTGGCGCTGGTATTGAGATCTTTTTTAGAATAATCGAATAGTTTTTTAAAAGCCCAGTCAATTTATTTTAGTTTCCTATTTTCTAATATTTTTAAATGCTTACAAAAAAAATAATAAAGAAAACAACAATTTTAAGCGGCTTCTTTTGGGTGGTTTGGGCAAAACAAGCCTTTGCTCAACAAATGTTTTCCGGCGCACCTGATTTAATTGAAATTGTTTCCAAGTTTTTAAATTTTTTAGTAAAGATAATTGGCATTATTGGTATAATCGCCTTTGTGGGAGCCGGGATTGCTTATTTAATGTCCGCAGGTAATCCCGAAATAGCCGAAAAAGCCAAGAAATACTTTGTCTATTCCATAATAGGATTGGTGGTTGCAGTGGGATCTTTTATAATCCTACTTACAATAGACACTCTTTTAAGGGGGAATTAGGCTTTTAATCATCATCGATAATATAACCCCTTCCGGAAATTGTTTTAATTATTTTTTTGTCTTTGTCGATTTTTTTTCTCAGACTTAAAATGTGAGATTCAACAGTGTTGGAAAATGGATCGGCGTTAACATCCCAGGCGCTTTCCAGAATTTGAGCCCGGCTGACTACAGAACCTTTATTTCTTATTAAAAGATTTAAAATTGAAAATTCTTTTGGCGTTAAGTGAATGTTTTGACCATTTTTTTTAACCAGGTTTTTGTCATAGTCAATTTTAAGATCATAAATCTTTTCCACTTTATCCTGAAAAGACTTTGGCCTCCTAAGAATCGCTTTAATTCTTGCTAAAAGCTCCTTAAAGCTATAAGGTTTAGTTAGATAATCATCAGCTCCACAATTCAAAACCTCCACCTTGTTGCTGGTTTGTTTATTGGCGGAAAGCATCAAGACAGGGGTGGTTTTGTTTGATTTTCTAAAGTTGGCGCAAACCTCAAAACCAGTGGTATCTGGTAAAGAATAATCCAGAACAATCAAGTCAAAATCATTAATTTTTGCCAAACTTAAACCTTGCTGTCCGGTGTGCTCGGTTTCAACAATAAAGCCTTCGGATTTTAAATTATGTTTTAAAAATTCAGCCCCCTCTTTATCGTCGTCAATAATTAGTAGGCGCATATTTTTTAACTAAATTATTTTTTTTAGCAAACACTCGAAGATCTTCATGGGTGTCGGTTTCATCAACAATTTCTATTCTAAAAACCTCCTCAACAATGTCTTCAAGGGTGATTACCCCCACAAACTTACTCCTTTCAAAAACAACAGCCAAATGCTTTTTTTCTTTAGCAAACAAATTTAAAAGAGAGTCTATTTTTTTGTTGGGGCTTACCTTAATGATTTTGTCTCTTTTTACAACCCGGCTTATTTTAATGTTTTTTTCAATGTCTATAAGATTTTTAACAAAAAGAATTCCAATTATGTTATCAACCCTTTTTGCATAAACCGGGATTCTGGAAAAACCTGATTTTTTAATTTCTTTTAATATTGTGTTATTTAAAACTTGATGCTCCCCATAGGCATGAACAACATCCCTGGGAGTCATTACATCCCTTACCCTTTTATTGGAAAAACTAAGCGCTCCAATTAAAATTCGTTCTTCATCAGCATCAATATCTGAACAACTGGAATCTTCATGAGTTTTGATTATCTCTTTTAATTCCTCTTTTGACCAAATAGTGGGGATTTCCTCGCCCAGAATTTTATTTAAAACCCAGGCCAGAGGAGCGGCAAGGGGGTATAAGATAAAAGAAAAAATTTTTACCAACCACACCAGGCGGTAACCTATTAAAAAACCATATTTGGCGCAGAAGGATTGAGGGATGATTTCTCCAAAAAGAACAATTAAGGAAGTGGCGATAACGCCGGCAATAAATCCACTGGCCAGATTGCTTAAATAAATTGAAATTGCTGCGTTTACAGCGACATTACCGATGAGCAAAACACAAAGCAAAAAATTTCCGTTTTTTCTGATGGAGTAAATTTTTTTAGCCCTTCTGTCTCCCAACTTTATCTTTCTTTCCAGGTCATTTTTTTTGATACTAAGCAAACCCAATGTTAAACCCGAAAACATTCCCGACAACAAAACAAGCAAAACAATTATAAAATAATCCATTTAAGTTAAATTGGTTAAAATAAATAAACATAATTTTTTATTTTATACCACATTTTATCGAAGCGGGCAAGAATTTTTAATGCCAAGTTTTTAAGTTTTTATTCCAAACCTCTAACTAGCATCAGCTGCTTACAAAATTGCTTATATTTAGCTAATTTATAATTTTTAAAAAATTTTAGCAACCAAAAAAAATGAGCATGGTTTATTATCCTTGATTTTTAAAACCCGGCTGATCTAGAAGGTTGCTTGGACGCAAAGAAGACTTTAATCAAATTTTATATTTGTGATATAATTTATAAATGATCAATTTTTGTATATTTTATATTTTGTTTTTAAAATAAGTATAAAGTTTAAGGTTTTTGTTTATTATAAAATCAAATATAAAAAAACAACCATCAATTTATTTACCCAAAACCCTTTTTTATGAAAATTTTATAAATTTTATAAAACTTAAAGCAAACTTATGAGAATTGGAATCAACGCGTCTTTTTTAAGAAAATTAAATACCGGAATTGGACAATACAGTAAAAATGTTATTGAAAGAATGGTCAACCTAAAGGAACACAAAGACAAAAAGTTTTATTTATATTTCGAAGAGGAGGGGGGATCTAACTTTATTGAAGAGAGCGATAATGTTATAAAGAAAATTTTAAAGGTGCCTTTTTATAAGCGTGATGATCTGGTAAAAAAAACCACTTGGGAAAAAATAGTACTCCCCAGAGAAGTAAAAAAAGATGAAATTGATGTTTTTTTTACCCCTTTTAATAGCGCCAGTTATTTTCACTCGATTCGCCATGTGGTTACTCTTCACGATGTAGTTTGGAAGGTTTTTGAAGATCAATACGCCAATAATTTTCGAAAAAAACTTTATTTTAACAAAACTCTTGACATGAGCGAAAAGGCTGATCATCTAATAACTGTTTCACGGTTTTCCAAAAGAGAGATTTTAAAATATTTAGAAGTTGACCCCAACAATTTAACGGTAATAAGAAACGGGGTGGCGGATTATTTCAGATATCAAGAAAATAAGGCTGAAATTGAAAGAAGCATTAAAAAGACAGGATTAAAGCCCGGATATATTTTTTATATAGGCGGGTTTGAGAAGCGCAAAAGAGTTGATTTTCTGATCGGGGCTTTTAAAAAAATTGTGGACAACTACCCCAATGTTCTTGAAGGCAGAAAACTGGTAATTGCCGGGGAGTTGTGGAACCACGAGGATCCTTTAATTACCAATGTGAAAAAACAAATTGAAAAACATGGAATAGAAAAGAATGTAAAGTTGTTGGGCAGGGTGGATGATCAAGATAGACCCGGTTTGTACGCAGGAGCTGATTTGTATATTTTCCCTTCGATTTATGAAGGTTTTGGAATGCCTGTTTTGGAAGCTATGGCAGCGGGTTGCCCAGTGCTTGCCAGTAATATTCCTCCGCTTGCTGAAATTGCCGGTGAAGCTATTGAGTTTTTTAATCCCAATCGTGAGGATGAGTTGATCCAACAGACATTAAAGTTATTAAGCGAAAGAGAAAAAAGACTTGAGCTTTCCTTAAAAGGAATGGAGCGGGCTCAGGGTTTTGATTGGAATGAAACCGCTAAAAGAACGATTAATGTAATTCTTGACTCCTGAGGTTTTTTAAAATAGTTTATGATTTAAAAAGTTATAAGATATTTTTTTGGCATTTTTATAAATAAAAGCTTTATGTGGCAAAAAGTTAAAAACATATATCATTTAATTAATGCGATTTTAGCTTGCTTGTATTATGGATTTCCTTCAAAAAAGATGAAAATAATTGGAGTGACAGGAACTAATGGTAAAACAACAACAACTCATATGATAGCTAAAATCTTAGAAGAACAAGGGGGGAAAGTGGGATTAAGCTCTACCGTTATCTTTAAAATTGGCAAAAAGCAAAGAATCAACAAAACAAAATTTACAACCACCAATAGCTGGAATTTTCAGGGATTTTTAGCTGACTGCCTTAAAGCCGGCTGCCAGCATGTAGTGGCTGAAACCTCCTCCCATGCTTTAGATCAAAACAGAGTATGGGGAACTTTTTATGATCTGGCTGTTATAACCAATGTTACCAGGGAGCATTTTGATTATCATAAAAACATGCAGGGCTATCGAAAAGCCAAACAAAAACTGTTTAAATTGTGCGCAAAAAATAAAGGGATATTGGTGATCAATACTGAAATTGATAATTATCAAGATTTTATTTTTTCTGAAGCTAAAAAGGTTATTGGTTTTAATGTGAATTCAAAAACCAGAAAAGACAAAAAAAAGTCTGACCAGCCTCAAAAATTAAAAACCTTTGATAAGCTAATGAAAGCTAAAATTGTAAAAATTAGCTCTAAAAAATCCGTCTTTTATTTAGGAAAACATAAATTTGAGCTTCCCGCAGTCGGTTTGTTTAATATTGAAAATGCTGTGGCCTCCATTGCCGCAGCTAAAGGCCTGGGTTTTGGAAAAAAAATGATTGCAAAATCTTTAAAATCATTTATTCCGGTAAAAGGCAGAATGCAAGAAATTAAAAACGACAAAGGTTTTAGAATAATAATCGATTATGCCCTAACCCCTGATTCTATGGAAAAAATTGGCGGGATCTTGAAAAAACAAACCCCTAAAAGTAGTCGATTCTATTGGATTTTTGGCAGTTGCGGAAATCGCGACAGGGGGAAAAGACCGATTATGGGTGAAATAGCTTCCAAATATGCCGACCACATTATTTTAACCAATGAAGACCCTTATGACGAGGATCCTGATCAAATAATCAAAGAAATTTATAAAGGTACTGATAAAACCAAAACAAAAATAATAAAAAACAGGAAAAAAGCTATTGAGGAGGCCTTGAAATTTGCTAAAAAAGGAGATATTGTTTTGATTACGGGAAAAGGAGCAGAGGAAAACATGAAAATAGGTAGTAGATTAATTGACTGGAACGATGAAAAAGCTGTTAAAAATATTTTAAGTCACAGAAAAAATCATTAATAAATCTAAATCACAATAAATGACAACCCCTTCAAAATTATATTTTATAAGCGATTTACATATTGGCGGAGAAGGAGTTTTAAATAAATTTGAAGCTGAAAAGGAGTTTATCGATTTTTTAAAAAAAATCTCTAAAAACAACAAGGATCGAATCGAATTAATAATTGTAGGCGATTTTTTTGATTTATGGGAAATTCAAAGCAAAGAAGGCTTAGAAAAGTTCAAACATTTAGAAAAAAGCTATCAAAAACTCTTAAAAACCATAAAAGAGGCCTCAAAAAAGATCAAGATTACCTTAATACCGGGAAATCATGACCATGAGTTGGCTTGTTTTAAGGAATATCCGGATCTGTTGAAAAAATACGGGATAAATTTAATTCAAAAACCCTCTACTGAAAGGAATTTTTTTGGAAAAAAAATCTGGATAGAACATGGTAATCAACTATCTCGATATAATAGATTTGAGAACTTTGGCAATGTTTTGGACAAGCCTTACGGTTATTATATAAATAAAGATATTTTTAACCGGATAGTAAATGTTTCTCAGAATAATAATAAAAAAAGCTGGTTATCAGATTTACCTTACTTCTCTTTTCCCTACCAAGATGGTCCTTTTTGGTTTGCATCCAATTATTTTTACAAGGAATTAGCCCCGATTTTGCGGTATCTGGTAACTCCTTTTTTAATGCTTTTTTCAATTTCTTTAATAATCTTGTTATTGGCTGTTTTGGACAAAATCAATGTTATAGATATTCCTAATATTTTTTATTTAACCAGCTTTTTGGGGCCGATTAGGTATATTGTTAATATTGTTATTGTTTATAATTTTATTTTGATAGCTTTATTTTTTATTTTTTGGGTGTTGTTTCAATTAACCAAAAAAGATATAAGAAGCAGTTTATTAAGTTATGGTATTGATTTTAAATATCATTTCAGGACTCAGGGTAAAGATTATTATATAACTAAAATAAAAGATTTTTTAAGGAAAAATCCTCAATACGATATGTTTATTTTGGGTGATGAACATGTTCAGTATTTATTTAAAACCAAAGTCAAGGGCAAAAAAAGAACTATAGGAAATTGCGGCGCCTGGGTTAAATCCTTCAATCCGATCAGATCATGGTTTAGGATGCCCCGTGTTTTTATTCCTTATTATAAATTATCCTATTTTGTTATGGAAAAAAAGGGAAAAGAAGTGGTTGTTTCTCTTAAATTTTGGCCTAAGAAAGCTGAATATTCTTTAACCTTATTGCAAAAAATTTCAATAATGTTTAAAAAAAGAGAAGTTGAATTAAAAGAAAAAAAAGCGGTTATTTGATTGTTCCACGTGGAACAATTCTAATTTTAAAGCTTTAAAATTGTTCCATGTAGAACAATATATAAAAATGATGTTTTAAAATTGTTCCACGTGGAACATTTAAATAATTATTATGGTAAAAATTCCCTTAAATGTTATAGAAATCGGCAAAAAACTTCAAGAAAACAACCTTGAGGCTTATTTGGTAGGCGGGTGTGTTAGAGATTTGCTTTTAGGAAATTCTCCCAAAGATTGGGATGTTGCCACCAATGCTTTGCCCCGAAAAACTCAAAAAATTTTTCCGAACAGCTTTTATGAAAACAAATTCGGAACAGTTGCCATTAAACCAAAAGATGAAAAAAATTCCATTGTAGAGGTTACAACTTACAGAAAAGACGGGGATTATAAGGATTATAGACACCCCCAAAAAGTTGAATTTAGCCAAAAAATTCAACAGGATCTTAAAAGAAGAGATTTTACAATTAACGCCATGGCTGTTAATTTGGAAAACATATCTTCAAAACCCTCTCTTAAAGAAATAATGGAAAATCTAAAAGATCCTTTTGGTGGTAGAATTGATTTAAATAATAAAACAGTAAGATGTGTGGGTAAGGCGGAAGAAAGATTTAAGGAAGACGCGCTTAGATTAATCAGAGCCATAAGATTTTGCGTTATTTTGGGCTTTTCTTTGGAAAAAAAAACCCAAGAAGGCTTAAAAAAAGCAGCTAATTTACTCGAATTTGTTTCAAAGGAGCGAATTAGGGATGAATTTATAAAAATCATCAAGTCCCCTCGACCCCAGGAAGGAATTGAATTGCTTAGAAAGAACAATCTTTTAAGCCATGTTATTCCTGAATTGGAGTACGGAGTTGGAATAAATCAAAACCTCCACCACATTTATACAGTTTACGATCATTCTTTATTGGCTCTTAAAAACTGTCCCAGTAAAAAACTTTCTGTTCGGCTGGCGGCGCTTTTGCATGACATTGCAAAACCCCAAACTAAAAGAGGTCGGGGAAAAAACAGCACTTTTTATAACCATGATTTGGTCGGGGCCGGGGTTGTTAGAAAAATCTTAAAAAGACTTAGGTTTTCTTCAAAAACAATAGAAAAAGTGGTTCTTTTGGTAAAAAATCATATGTTTTATTATGAGGTTGATAATGTAAGCGAATCTAGTGTTAGAAGGCTTTTGAAAAAAGTCGGTCGCAAAAATATCAAAGATTTAATAGATTTAAGGATTGCCGACCGGCTGGGAAGTGGATGCCCCAAAGCAAAGCCATATAAGTTAAGACATCTGGAGTATTTAATAGAAAAAGTTTCAAAAGATCCAATTTCGGTTAAAATGTTAAGGGTTGACGGTGATTTACTTAAAACAAAAGCTAAAATCAAACCCGGCCCTAAAATGGGAGCAATTTTAGATGTTTTGTTAAGCGAGGTGATTGAAGATCCCGGCAGAAATAATCAGCAATATTTGATGGACAGAGCTAAGGAACTAAAAAAAGAAAACCTGGAGAAAATTTCTCAAAAAGCCAAAGAAAAAATTGAGGATAAGAAAATCGAAGAAGACAGGGTTTTAAAAAGGAAATTCTGGGTAAAATAAAGGAAAGATTAAGAGTTCCCGGCCTTGTATAAACCAATCACTGTATTTTTTTGTAAACTTTCAAATTATTTTAGGCTTTTATTTTTAAAAATAAAAATTAATGACAATTTTGGGAATAGATCCCGGCTTTGCCAGAACAGGTTATGGAATAATCAAAAAGCGGGGCAATTCGTTTGAAGCAATTGAATACGGCTCCATTACCACTGAAGCAAAAACAGCTTTTTGCGATCGCCTGGTTCAAATCAGCCAAGATTTGGATCATTTGATTAAAACCTACAAACCCCAGCAATGCGCCATTGAAAGCTTGTTTTTTTTCAAAAATATTAAAACCGCAATCTCTGTCGCTTCCGCTAGAGGGGTGCTTTTGTTGGTTCCCAGACAGTTGGGCGTGGAGGTGTTTGAATATACCCCCCTACAAATTAAACAGGCTATTACCGGATACGGAAAAGCGGAAAAGGGGCAAGTTACTTCTATGGTAAGGAAAATTTTAAATATTAAAAATCAGATAAAACTAGATGACACAGCCGATGCTTTGGCCACAGCTATTTGTCATGCAAATTCGGCTAATTTTCAACAAAAAATCATAACCAAGAGTCCCCCTTCCCCAGATCAATTAAATTAGCTAGAATGAGGATGGTTTTTATTACAATAATACAAAAATTATTTTAAAAAAATTTTCTAAAAATTTTAAATTGCAGCAATTGATCTAAGGTTTGTTAGTAAAATCTTCTTAAATCTATAATCATTAATGAAATTTATGAATAGCTTTATTCAATTTGTTATTGAACAAGGAGTTCCAAGAGAAACCGTAGAGTTGATGTTGATGTTTCCAATTGTGGCCACATTAATGGTAATTGCCCGCCAGGTAGTGGGCGTTAAAGCTTTTGGTATTTACACCCCCTCTATTATTGCGATTGCTTTTTTGTCCACTGGTTTAAAATATGGTATTTTTTTATTTACTATTATATTAATAATCGGAACCGCCACCAGGTTAGCTTTAAAGCATTTAAGGCTGCTTTATTTGCCCAGGGTTGCTATTATGCTCTCAGTGGTTTCGGTTACGATTTTTTTAGTGCTTATCATAGGGGGTTATTTTAACCGGACGGGATTAGCTTCTGTTTCTATTTTTCCGCTTTTAATATTAATAACCATAATGGAAAAATTTATTGTGGTTCAAGTGGAAAAAGGAGCCAAAACAGCAATATTTTTGTCTTTTGAAACCCTGGTTCTTTCGGTTTTAGCTTATTTTATAGTAAGTATTTCTCAATTAAGGGAGCTTATGGTAAAGTATCCTTGGATTATTTTTTTAATCATTGTGTTTAACTTTATTCTTGGTAAATGGACCGGATTGAGAATCTGGGAGTATTATCGGTTTAGGGAGGTTATAAAAGCCAACAAAAGATAACCGTGATTTTAAGCGACTATTGGAAGTTTTTTTAATTTCCCGGACTGTTTGGACTGTTTATTAAAAAATTGTTCCACATAGAACATTTTATTTTTTAAATTTTTTATTTTGTTCCAGGTGGAACATTTTTAGATAATCCTTGGGATAGATAATTTAAAAAAATCTCCCAAAATAAGATAAACTGTATGCTAAACTATTTAAAATTCAGTAAAGATGTTCTTGGCATGAACTCCAGAAACCTGGATTATATTCGTTCTTTTAATAAAAAAAGGGCCAAGGAAACTGCTGACCATAAATTGAATTCAAAAAAAATACTTAAAAAGAATGGTTTAAAAGTACCTGATTTAATTGGAAAAATTGAAACCTTTAAGGATGTGGAAAACTTTGATTGGGAAAAACTACCTAAATCTTTTGTTTTAAAACCTAATAGAGGTTTGGGAGGAGAAGGGATTATGGTGGTTTACGGGAAAAAAAAGAATGGTAACTGGGTAAAATCAGACAGGCAGGAGGTTAGCATTCAGGATCTTAAAAATCATATTTTAAACATTCTGGAAGGAAATTATTCAATTTCCGGTGTTGTGGACTCGGCTTTTTTTGAAGAAAGAGTGAAAATATTAAAATTATTTAAACAATACAGCTATAGAGGGATTCCTGATATTCGGGTGATTGTGTTTAACAATACTCCGGTAATGGCAATGCTGCGTCTTCCCACTAAAGAATCCGGGGGACGGGCCAATTTGCATCTGGGAGGAATTTGTGTGGGGATTGATTTAAACACCGGAGTAACAACAACGGCCATTACTCGGAATTTGGCCACCCAGCAGGAATTTTTAATAGATCAAATTCCCTTCACAAGGCTTAGTTTATCCGGAATATCTATGCCCTGTTGGAAAGAAATTTTGGAAATGTCGGTAAAAGCTCAACAGGTTACGGGAATAGGTTTTTTAGGGGTTGACATTATGGTGGATAGAGACAAGGGGCCTGTAATTGCCGAATTAAACGCCAGGCCTGGTTTGGCTATTCAAATTGCCAATCTTGCTGCATTAAAATATCGATTAAAAAAGGTGGAGGGTTTAAAAATCAATACTGTTAAAAAAGGAGTTCGAGTGGGCAGGGACTTGTTTGGAGGGGAGATTGAAGAAGATATAGAGGATATGACAGGGAAAAAAGTCATTGGAATATTTGAGAAGGTAACTTTAAAAAACATTAAAAGCGGAGTAAGCAAAGAAGAAAACGCCAAGATCGATACAGGGGCTTTTTCCACTTCAATTTCTACTGATTTGGCTAAAAAAATGGGTTATGATGAAGTTGTTAAAATCTTTGATAGTTATGATTCCAAAGCTCAGATTAGATTAACCTTGGAACAGGCAAAAAAGCTAACCCGGGAATTAAAGGAAAAATACCTTGATAAATACGATGTTTTAACCAATATATTAATTGTAAAATCATCTAACGGAATTACGGTTAGACCCAAAATAAAGATAAAAATTTATATAGAAAATGAAATAATAGATTCTCATGCCACTGTACACGACAGGAAGGATCTCAAATATAAAGTAATTATCGGCAGACAGGATTTAAAAAATCTTATTGTGGACCCCAGTCGAATTAAAAGAAAAAATCTATAATTCTCTTACAATAGCGTAAACTAAAATTTTTCTCCAAATACAAAAAGCGGGGGCAGTTAGCCCCCGATATTGTTATTTTATGGGTACTGCCACCCGCCGAGCTCGTCATTAAAGGGAAAAAATCCAGTTCTTTTTGAGGGTGACGCGTCTACAGTCCGTTTTAAAGCGGACTGCAAAAGAACATTCTTCAATAACGAGTTTGGAACCTTTCAAGAGTCTTTAAAAGATCTAGGGTTCCGATTCTTTCACCAAATCGCTGTGTTATTTTAAGATGGTTTTTTTAATTTTTTTGTTTTTGTTTTTTTAGTAAGCTTTTTGTTTTTGTTTTTATAATGCCCTTAAATTAAATAAACTTTTTTATCATAATTTTGTTTTCCTGTAAAAACAAAAAGGTAATTTCTTTATAATTATCGGGCAAAAACACAGCTAATGTATTCAGCGAAAGACAATCGATCACAAATTTTTTCCTCTTCTAGGGGGGGGGAAAGAGGAGAAGTTTGTGAACGATTGTCTTTCGCCGACAGATAAAGTCTTAAAAAGACTTTAAGGTCATTTGATAATTTTTGATTTTTAACGAGCGTATAGTAATCATAACATATTTGGACAAAACTATCAAATATAGGCACAGTTTTATTATATTTATGCCAAAAAAAAGGCCTGTGGATAACTATCGATAAACACTGCATTTGCTAAGATTAATCAAAACACTAAAAAAACTTGCATTTGTCAAGTTTTTATGCTAAGGTTTTGAGTTTTATTAATATTTACAAGCAACCGGAAAGCAAGGATGATTTAAGGGAAAACCAGGTTAGTTTTAGCAGATTTTTACGCCAAAGAGATGGATTTTCAAGTTAAATTTATAAAATATTGGGGATATGCAGAATTTTTTACTCAAACTAAACCTTAAAAAGGGAAAGATTAACTCTTTTTTGTTTAACTTAATTCTTTTTTTACTGCCTTTTCAGGGAAGATTTTTCTTTGAAACGCCTTTTTCCTATTTTGACAACACTTTTATTGAATATAACAGTTTTTATATTACAACAGCTGAAATTTTAATTTTTATTTTAATTATTTTCAACCTTGCCTTGTTTTGGAAAAGTCTTTGTAATTTAACTCAATCCAACAAGTATTTGATGATTATTTTGGTTTTGTTTTGTTTGGTTTTATTAAATTTACTAAATTCTATTAATATTTTTATTTCTTTACATAAATATTTTCATTTAAGCCTGTGGCTTATGTTCGCATGGTTTGGGTTGAAGCATTTTGTTAACTGGCAAAGACTTATTAACAGCGCTCAGGTTATTTTATTTTCAGCCTTTTTTCAATCGATTTTTGTTGTTGTTCAGTTTTTTCTTCAAAAATCCATCAATTCATTGTTTGCAAGGGAAAGTGTATTTTCCAAATTGTTTAAAATGACAGGGGAAAGTGTTTTGGCCAAAGATATCATTGGAGTTTCCAAAATTTTAGAAGATGGGGAAATTTATATTAGGGCTTACGGCACGCAGCCGCACCCCAACATTCTAGGTGCTTATTTATTTTTTGCCTTAATTATAATATTTTACTATGCTAAAAACTTGGAAAACAACCATTTGATTTTTAACAACTTAATTGTTTTAAGGCTCAAACGTTTTTTCAAATTATTAAAAAGTTTAATAAGCAGACCTGAACCTAAAACCATAAGAAGGTTTTTCACCCAAAAGGAATTGATATTTCCCCGAAAACTGCCCGACGGCTCTTTTAAGTTAAAAACTCAATTAATTTATCGGGATTATTTAAAGCTTTTCAGACCGGAACAAACAGATCAGGCAGATTCTAATTTTAAAATTTTGAACAACAAGTATCACAAACTGGAAATCAATCTTTTAAGAGGCTTGGCGGTTTTGTTTGTCGCGGCCTTACTTTTAACTTTTTCCAGAGGCGCCCTTTTAGGTTTGTTGATTGTTTTTTTGTATCTGTTTATAACCAAATATCTTGACAAATTGCTTTTGCCCTTAATAACAGCTTTTTTTGTTTTGTTGATGTTGCTTTCCCCTTTTTACATAAACAGGGCCGGGGAAAAGGTCTTTTTGTATTCAGGCACGAAAAATCAAGCCCCCCAAAACAAAAAGCCTGTCAAAACAGACCTTACTTTAAGAGGTTATTACAAAACCAAAGCCAAAAAAATAATAAGCGGGAATTTATTTTTTGGAATCGGAGCCGGCAATTTTGTTTATTTTGAACTAAAAAACAACGACCTAGAAGTAAGCCCCCTATTTTTACAACCGGTTCACAATATTTTTCTTTTGGGAGCCGGGGAGTTTGGTATTATTTTGTTTTCTTTTTTAATTTATTTTTTAACCAAAGCTCTTATTGAAAAATCAAAGCGAGTTTTTTGGATAGACACTGGAATTTTAAAAACAGCAATTATAATTTTTGTGATTGTTTTAGGCATGTTTGATCATTATTTTTTGTCATTTAGTCAGGGAATATCAATTTTAACGGTTTTGATTTTGTTTTTTGCTTCCAGCAGCTTCATCAATAAAAATGTTTACAATTTGGAGCAATTGAAAAGGAGAGGGAATTTTTCCAAGAACTATCATTGCAGCTCTCAGATTTATCCGTAAATAGAGGAATATTTCCAATCAAGAAAAGCCTGCGGGATTTTTCGTTTGGCCGCAAACATTAACTTTTTTGACAAGGGTGCCACAGATAACCCCTTTTACCAAAAGATAAAGCAGTCGCAAAGCCTATTTTGGTTTTGGTTTGTTTAAAATGTTCTACATGGAACATTTTGGGCGGGAGGGGTTTTAAAATTATTTAATGGCTCAATCCCTTTATTTCACCCAATTGTAAGGGTTTTTTCGCAACCCCCCCCTTTTTTTTCAGGGAGCGGATGACAAAGAGGATCTTATTAAGTTTTTTTATTACTATTTAGCCATGAAACAAAATGTCAAGTTTTTAAAAGAATTGGAAAAACAAATAAAGTTTTTGAAAAACAAAGATTACTGGAACTATTATAAAGACCATAAAGATCGGATATTGGGTGAAATTGAAGTTTGTCAAGCCGGCTTTAAGGGCAAAAATGTTTTGGAAATCGGAGCTTATCCGTATTTTATGACCTATTGCCTGAAAAAGGCGGGGTTTAATGTGATAGGCGTTGATATAAATCCAAGTCGATTTGAAGGCTTTTTGGCAAAAAACGACTTAATTGTTTTAAAGATTGATATTGAAAGACAAAAGCTGCCTTTTGATGACAACAGTGTGGACAATGTTTTATTTAGCGAAGTTTTTGAACATTTGGGCCAAAATCCGCTTTTTGCAATCCAAGAAATTAATAGAATCTTAAAACCGGGCGGAAAATTTATCCTTACCACTCCAAATCTCTACAGAATCGGCAATATTTTGAGATACATTAGGGGTAAAGGGATAACTAAGGATGTTTACAGCGAATTGGAAAAAATTCAAAAATACGGCCATTTAGGCCACCTTCGCGAGTACTCTAAATATGAAATTTTAACGATCCTAAAAAAAACCGGCTTTCAAATAAAATCAGCGCGATACCTCCACCACCCCCATAATGGCAAAAGAACCATTTTTGCAAAGCTTTTGAGTTTGTTTTATAAGGTTTTTGGGGTTTTTAGGGAAGGGTTGATGGTGGAGGGGGAGAAGGGTACAAATTAAGCTTTTAGGCTATTAAAAGACTTTATTTGGTCGTAGATGGCCTTTTTTTTATTATAAAACCAGGCCCATTCTTTGTCACCATAAGAAAAATGCCACCACTCTTTATAAAAAGGACAAAATCCTTGATCTACTAATAAATCATGTAAAAGAAGTCTATTTTTTAGTTGTTTTTTACTGATTTTTTTACTAAAAGTATTACTGACTATAAAATCGTAAATTTCTCCTCCCATATCAAGAAAGCAATCTTTATTTTTGTCATAAATGGTTAGATCAACCGCTCCTCCGGTGGGGTGACCGGCGACTATTGGATGAGCATATTTTTCATGAATTTTTTCAATTAGATCAGTTTCTTCTTTAATTTTACCATTCTTTTCTAGTTCTTGATAAAAGTACTTTTTTTGAATTTTTTGAAATCTAAAGCCATAAGTAATATATAGAGATAAGTTATTATCAATTTTTTCTAACTTTCGGGCAGCCTTTGCTAATTTTCGGGCAACCGTTTCTCTAACTAAAATTTGGGTATTAAAAAACAAAGACATGTCGTCAAGATTATTAAAATATCCTGATAAGATTAAATCAGTATATTTATTGACCGGGACAAGGTTTTCCTTATTGTCTAAAGTTTTAATATCTTTTAAATCAACAAACTTGGCAATTCTTTTATTAGATTTATTTATTTTCATAAACCTCTTTACTAATATTTTTTAATTCCTCATGGCTTATTTTGTCCTTTTCCTCTACAAAACCCTTTACGTTTACTCCTGAAATTTGACCACCTTCTTTTTTAATAGTACAGGTGATGGTTGCCCTTGTTGGCTGAACAACATCTAAATTTGTAGTATTTTGTTTATCTTTAGCTTCTGATAAGGCCAAAGCAGTTGTACCGCTTCCACAGGCAGATTCATAGAAAAAAGTCTTAATTTCTCTTACATAAACAAAAGGCTGCATAATTGTTTGTCCTGATTCATTTTTTTTAACAAACAACACTCCGGCAGCCGGGCTGCTTTCTTTTAATCCATTGTCATTCAAAATTGAATCAGCCTTTTCTCTATACTTTGTTTCCTCATCTTTCTCTAAGATGCCCTCACTAATTGTTTCATCCTTGATAATTACATGCTCAATGCCGTCAAGAACGATTTTTTCATACATTATAGACTTATCTTCGTTATCTTGTGCTGTGGAGTAAACCTTTTTGAGATCTTCCGGTAAAAGCATTTCCACCTCAATTTGACCGTCTTTAAAGACTTCATAATTTAAAACTTTTCTTTTTTCTTTATTGTCTTCAACCAATAAAACCTCAATCTTTCCTTGACCGGGTTGCTTTTTTGTCATTAATTCAACGGCACTTCTTAGCGCATTGCCACAAAATTCACCTCCGGCCATTCTTAAACAAACCAAAGCCTCTTTATTTTCTGGCGGGATTAAAAAACCGACTTGTTCTACTCTTGATTCGCCTAGTTCCTTCATTAAGGCGTCGTTTGTTTTTTGATAGGCTTTCTTTCTTTTGGATTTTTCTAATTGATCAAATTGGTCTAAAACAAGGGCCGTAGGATTTCCTCCGGGAGACATTAAATGAACTGATCTTAGTTGTTTTTCTGGTTGGTAGTCCTGATCAATTTTAAAGCGGTAAAATTCTCTTTCATCAACTTCCATTTTTCCGTTTGATCGCAAACTGGAAGTTAATATTTTTTCTCCGGTAGATTCGAATCCAAGTGATTCATATAAAGTTATTGCATTTTCATTATCAACATTTGTCTTTAATTCAATAGCTTTAGCATTTTTTTGTTTGGCGATTTTAATAATTTGGGTCATTAATTCTTTACCAGCTCCTTGTCTTTGTTTTTCTGGATTAACAGCCAGTTCTTCTAACCAATAAACGCCGTCTTCCATTTTTCCGGCAGCTAACCCCATGATTTTATCGTCTTCATTTCTAATAGTTAAAATATTACCTTCTTTGTAATCCTTGCGAAACCATTCGCTGATATCTTCAGCTTGAAACTTTTCACTATAAGGGGGGTTACCAAAAGATTTCATGTAAGTTACCAAAAAATCCAATTGATCGGAAAGTTCTTCAAGTTCACTAATAGAGCTTAATTTGTGAATTTGGAATTTGCTTTCTTCCCCTTCATGATCCTTTTTTAATGGAGTTCCTCTAGGGTTTTCAGGAACAGGAACAGGAACAGGAAAATTTTCTGGTTTTTTTTCATTCATGATTAGTTAGATTATTTTATTATTGATTGACTAAATATTTAATATTTCCAATTAAATTTAAGAGCATGTTATTTATTTCTATCATTTCCCCCTCATTTTTTCAATCACCCTTTGATACCCCCTCATCCCCTTTTGCAGCCATTTGGAGACTCGGGCGATGGTGGTGGAACTTAAGCCGGTTTGTTGCTCGATTTTTTTGTAAGGCTCTTTGTTATAAAGCATTCGAGCGGCTTTCCAGCGGTTGGCAAACTCGA